>JAGWBQ010000006.1:585-94697 GCA_021295815.1 Gemmatimonadota bacterium
CGCCCGTTAAAGCGGTACATGAGCTGGGTTCAGAACGTCGTGAGACAGTTCGGTCTGTATCCGTCGTGGGCGTTGGAGTATTGAGGAGAGCCTTCCCTAGTACGAGAGGACCGGGAAGGACTGACCACTAGTGTACCGGTTGTCGCGCCAGCGGCATGGCCGGGTAGCTACGTCGGGACGGGATAACCGCTGAAAGCATCTAAGCGGGAAGCCCCCTTCGAGATTAATACTCCCGTGGGTCTTCGGACCCAGCGAAGGGCCGTACGAGACGAGTACGTCGATAGGCGGCAGGTCGAAGCGTGGCGACACGTGAAGCCGAGCCGTACTAATCGCCCGATAGACTTGACCGGCGCCGCCGTTCACACCAACAGCCGTCACCTTGCGTGGCTCTCGTCAACACTCTCAACCTCGATCTGCCTACGACGACGCGGCCTCGCGCCGACGTTGCCTGGGCATTCGAAAAGGTCGGCGACAATAGCGTAGAGGACACACACGTTCCCATCTCGAACACGCCCGTTAAGCTCTACAGCGCGGATGGTACTGCCGGGGCCGCCCGGTGGGAGAGTACGTCGTCGCCGACCCCCTTTTCTTGAAGGCCCGCTGCGGTTGACCATCGACCGAGGCGGGCCTTTTGCGATCGAGCTTACCTGCCGGACCCAGGGCTTCACCTGTTAGATTCCGGTCATGACCCCGGATTCGACAATGGCATCGCCCGGACGCGACCGATCGCGGCGTGGACTCAGGGACGGCCGACGATGGCTCGAACCCCTGCGGAAGCGGCGTCGGTACGCGTCCGGCGGCAACCGGCGGCGGACGATCTCCGTCGCGACAGGGTGCGCGATCCGCGCTCTCGTCGTCGCGTGCGTTCTTTCGGTCTGCCCTTTCGGATCGGTTCCGCTCACCGGTCAGGAGGAGGCACCCGACGTTCCCGAAGGTGCGCTTTTTCTCCTTCTGCCCGTTGGCGCGCGGGCGATCTCGCTCGGCCGAGCCATGACCGCGATGGAAGGGCGAGAGGCGGTTTTTTGGAATCCCGCCGGCCTGCGTGCGCAAGACGGCACCGAGATCGTGTTCTATCGGGGCGACAATGTGGCGGGGGAGGGCACCACGGTGTCTTTGGTCAGGTCCCAGGAGAACTGGTTGCAACTCGGATTTTCCTACCATCTGAACGACGTCGGCGATCAGGACTTGACCGACGAGCGCGGAAACCACATAGGCAGACTCAGCACCCGGAACCATCTCGGAATCGCCACGGTTGCGGGCAGGCTCGGCCGTCTGGCCGTAGGAGCCAACCTCAAGGTGGTTCGTTTCCAGATCGAATGCCGCGGCGCCTCGTGTCCGGATGTGGGCAGCTCCTCGAGCAGCTTCGCCGTCGACCTGGGTGTCAGCGGTACCCCGGTCCGGTCGCTCCGGCTCGCGGCGATGGTCGCGCACGTGGGCGGCAATCGGCGGGTGGGAGAGACCGAGGAGCGCGAACGGCTTCCGGGCAGGCTCCGCGTCGCCGCCGCTCTCGACGTGACCGGACTGTTTGACGCCGAAGACGCCGTGACCGGGGTGCTGGCCGTCGAGCTTCAGGAGAGACTGGCGGACCTTGGGAACGCCGAACTCTACGTCGGAAGCGAGGTGGCTGTCGGTCGCGAAGACGCACTTGCGATCCGGGCGGGGTACGTGATAGGGGATCAGGCGCGCGCGGGAGCGCGGGTCGGCCTCGGACTGAGCTATGACCGGGTCGATCTCTCGATCGCGAAATCTCTGGCGACTTCGGCGGTACGGATCGGAACCGAGCCGGTTCACGTTACCTTCTCCGTCGGTTTCTGAAGGCCCCGCGCCGGCCCCCGACCGTTACGGAATCTCCGGGTCGGTCTTCCACCACGCGACACCAAGGACAAGGCACAAGGACATGATGGACAAGGAAGGTACGCACACGCTCTCCGAACTGCGCGAGCGCGTTTCGGCGCTCAGGAGGCATCTTTGACCTCGACAAGCTCGAAGCGGAGCTCGCCGCTCTCCGCGAGGAAATGTCGAGGTCGGGTTTCTGGGACGATCGGCGGCACGCCCGCGACGTAACCCGAGAGGCGAGCTCGCTCTCGGAGTGGATCGATCCCTGGCACGAGCTCGACGAGGCGGTCGGCGATCTGGAGGAGCTGGACGAACTTCTGGGCGAGGAGGAGGACGAGGAGCTGTCCGCCGAGCTCGAAGAGGGGCTGTCCGCGCAGTCGCGTGTCGTTTCCGAGCTAGAGCTTCGCAACATGCTCCGAGGTCCCGACGACCACCGCGACGCCATCGTGACCATCAATCCAGGCGCCGGCGGTCTCGAGTCTCAGGACTGGGCCGAGATGCTCATGCGCACCTACACGCGCTGGGCCGAGCGTCGCGGCTACGAGGTGGAACCCCTCGACGTCCAATCCGCAGACGAAGGGGGTATCAAGAGCGCAAGCCTGGAAATCGCCGGCGCCGGCGCTTACGGCTTCCTCCGGGCCGAGGCCGGCGTCCACCGGTTGGTGCGGATCTCGCCTTTCGACGCCCAATCCCGGCGTCACACCTCGTTCGCTAGCGTATTCGTCTATCCCGAGGTCGATGACAGCATCAGGGTCGACATCGACGAGCGCGATCTGCGCATCGACACCTACCGGGCTTCAGGAGCGGGAGGACAGCACGTGAACAAGACCGATTCCGCAGTGAGGATCACCCACGAACCGACGGGCATCGTCGTGGCCTGCCAGCAGGAAAGGTCCCAGCACAAGAACAAGGCCACGGCCATGAAGATGCTGCGAGCGGCTCTCTACCAGCACGCGGTTCAGGCACAGGAGAAGGAGCGCGCCGCTCTGGAGGCCGAAAAGACCGATATCGGGTGGGGCAGCCAGATCCGTTCCTACGTCTTCCACCCGTATACCATGGTTAACGACCACCGAACCGGTCTCAAGGTGCCGGACGTGCACGGCGTGCTCGACGGCGATCTCGACCGCCTGATCGAGGCGTACCTCAAGACCGCCGGCCGAGAGGCGTCCCGTGGCTAGAGGCGCGGCCTTGAGCGACGCCAGGCGAGCCAAGCTGGATCGCCTGAAGGAGCTCGGCGTCGAACCCTTCGCCTACAACTACTCGCGCACGCACGGACTCGGCGAGATCGTGGCCGGATACCGCGAGGCGGAGCGGAACGACGAGCTCGACGACGATCTCGGCTGGAGGCGGGTCCGCGTCGGCGGTCGGGTGGTCGCCCGTCGCGATCACGGAAGCAGCGTCTTCATGAACATCGCCGACGACTGGCGGAGCCCCGGCGGGACCACCCTCCAGATCTATTTCCAGAAGAAGCTGCTCTCGACCCGGCTCCACTCCGGGGCGAACCGGGATGGGGATCTGTTTTCGCTCCTCGCGCTGCTCGACACGGGCGACTGGATCGGCGTCGAAGGCCAGGTTTTCCGCACCCGCATGGGGGAAATCTCCGTCCGGGCCGAGGACTGGACTCTGCTTACCAAGGCGGTGAATCCGCTGCCGCTCGGCAAGGTCGGCGGCAAGGGTAAGGAGGACCTCGGCGCAACGGACGCCGCAGGGGACCGCGAAGAAGGTTCCGAGCCCGCCGACCCGCACGCCGAACGAAGACGCTTCTCGGGCCTGAGCGACAGAGAGACCCGTCTCCGCCTGCGCTCGGCGGATCTCGCCGTCCATCCCGAAGTGCGAGAGGTCTTCCGCATCCGAGCGCGGGCGATCACCGCGATCCGCTCGTTTCTCGACGGCGAAGGCTTCCTGGAGGTCGAGACCCCGGTCCTCCAGCCCCTCTACGGCGGCGCCTCCGCACGCCCCTTCGTCACCCGCCACCACGCGCTGGACCGGAGGATGTACCTGCGCATCGCGGACGAACTCTACCTGAAACGGCTCATGGTCGGAGGCCTCGACCGGGTCTACGAGATCGCGAAGGACTTTCGGAACGAGGGCCTTTCGCGCCTGCACAACCCGGAGTTCACCATGCTCGAGTGGTATCAGGCGTTCAGCGACTACCGCGACCAGATGCGCATGGTGGAGCGCCTGCTCCAGTCAACCGCGCTCGCCGTCAAAGGTTCGCTCGAATTCGAGACGGGCGGCGACACCATCTCGTTCCGGCCTCCTTTCGGACGGATCCCGCTCCTGGGATCCCTCGGAGAACGGCTTGGAGAGGAGGTGGCCGGTCTCGACGACTCCGAACTCCGCGAACGGGCGATCCGGGCCGGGATCGGCGGACTCCGGGGGGCGGGCCGCGGTAAGATCATCGACAAGCTCTTCGGCGCGTTGGTGGAGCCCGACCTCACCCAACCCACCTTCGTGACGGACCATCCTCGCGAGCTCTCGCCGCTGGCCAAACGCCATCGGACGGACGACGCTCTCACCGAACGCTTCGAGCTCTACGTCCGCGGAGCCGAGCTTGCCAACGCCTTCTCGGAGCTCAACGACCCCGACGAACAGCGACGGCGTTTTCGAGATCAGACGGCGCTTCGGGAAGCGGGAGACGAGGAGGCGCAGCAGCTCGACGAGGACTACCTCCGGGCGCTCGAGTGGGGGATGCCGCCCACTGGTGGAGTCGGCCTCGGAATCGACCGTCTCGTCATGCTGCTCTCCGACCGCCCCTCGATCCGCGACGTGATCCTCTTTCCGATACTCCGAGACTGAGGCGCCCCGGTTGACCTCCTCCGTGCTCTGGTTCGTCGCCCGCAGACACCTTGCAGGCGGAAGATCCACCGTCCTGCTCTCGCTGATCTCGTGGATCACGCTCGCCGGCGTCACTCTCGGGGTCTCGTCGCTGGTGGTGGTGACCGCGGTGATGACCGGCATGCAGCAGGACTTGCGCAACAAGCTTCTCGAAGCCGCCCCCCACGTTCTCGTGCGCCAGCTCGGCACCTCGCTCCGCCTCGAAGACTGGCCCATGGTGACGGACTCGGCCATGGCGAACGAGTCGGTGGTCGGAGCGGCCCCTTTCGTGCTTTCCGAGGTCACGATGATCCGCAGGGGAGAGAGGGGCAACTACTCCCAGTCGGCATCTCTCTTCGGGGTCTCGCCCGAGGAGATCCGAGGCGCGGCCACGGGCATCGAAGAGGACATCCTCGACGGCATCCACGACCTCGCGCCTCCCGAGTCCGGGCTGCCCCCTCTCCTCCTGGGCCTGGGCGTCGCCGACCGCATGCAGCTCTTCCCGGGGGATACCGTGATCGTGGCCTCGTGGGAGAACCTTCGGACCGATCTCATGGTGTTCCTCAGACCGACCATGAAGCAGTTCGAGGTGACGGGCACCTTCTCGACCGGCATGTACGACTACGACGTCGGCTACGTCTACACCACGATCGACGACGCCCGCGAACTGATCGGGATTTCCGACTCGACCTCGGCGAGCGGCGTGGGCGTGAAGGTCGCCGATCCGGCCCTCGCGGCCGGTGTGGCGGTCGAACTCGCCGAACGGCTTCCCTTCGACTATGTGGTCCAGTCCTGGGAGCAGACCAATCGCGCCCTCTTCAGCGCCCTCAAGCTCGAGAAGATCGCGATGGGAGTCATCCTCTTCCTGATCGTGCTCGTCGCCGCCTTCAATATCGTCAGCACTCTGGTGATGGTGGTCGCCGACCGACGCCGCGAGATCGGCATACTGCGCGCGATGGGAATGCGCGGGATCGACGTCACGAGGATCTTCGTCATCCAGGGACTGGGGATCGGGATCACCGGCACGGCGCTCGGCGCCGCCCTCGGAGTTTCGGTCTCCCTGCTGATCGAACGATTCGAGCTCATCCGCATCCCTCCCGAGGTCTACTTCGTGGATCACCTGCCGGTCTCCATCCAGGCGGGGGACCTGGCCTGGATCGTGGGAGCCAGCGTCGCCGTCTCGATCCTGGCCACCATCTATCCCGCGACGCAGGCCGCGCGCATGGCCCCGGTCGACGCCATACGCCATGACTGAACCCCCTAGCGAACACCCGGTCCTCCGGTCGGCTCCGGACCGGCCGCCTCCCGACCGGCCCGCCCCGCTTCCGCTGTGGGCACGCGGACTCGCACGGACCTTCGTCGGCGGCGACGGTTCGCCGCTGACCGTGCTCGCCGGGGTGGATCTTGCGGTCGAGGAGGGGGAGATGGTCGCGGTCATCGGAGCGAGCGGTTCCGGCAAATCCACCCTCCTGCACCTGCTCGGCGGTCTCGACCGCCCCACGGCGGGCGAAGTCGAGGTGAACGGCATCTCGTTCTCGGCCGCCTCGGACGACGAGCTCTCCGGGCTGCGCAACCGCGAGATCGGCTTCGTGTTCCAGTTCCACCACCTGCTCCGGGGCTTCAGCGCCCTCGACAACGTGATGATGCCCGCGCTGGTGGCGGGCCGCACGCGGCCTGAGGCGGTCGAAGCGGCCATGGAGCTTCTCGAAGAGGTCGGCGTAAGCGCGCGCGCGTCCCATCTCCCGGGACAGCTCTCGGGCGGCGAACAGCAGAGGGTGGCGGTGGCCAGGGCGCTCGTCAACGAGCCCTCGCTCCTGATCGCCGACGAGCCTTCGGGCAATCTCGACGACGAATCGAGCAGGCGGTTACACGCACTCGTCTCCCGGGCGCGCGAGGGCCGGAGGTTGGCGGTGGTGGTGGCCACCCACAACATGGAGCTCGCCGCGCGCTCGAACAGGGTCCTGACCGTGAGCGGCGGAGGGCTCCAACCGGGCGAGCGGGTGTAACCGGGGATTACGCGCCGGAAGCGCCTGCGAACCCTTCTTCTCCGAGCATGTCCAACCGAAGTTGCGAACAGTGTGGCTCAGAGGACGAACTCGTCCATTTGACGCAGATAGTCAACGACGAGTCCTCCAAGCATCTCCTATGCGAGGAGTGCGCGGCGATGAGAGTGCTTTCGGCGCCCGACCACAAGACCACCCTCCAAGGGATGCTCGATCAACTGCTCAGCGTCGATCCGGCGGGTCAGGCGGGCGTTTCTCCGGTCTGCCGCTTCTGCGGACTCTCGTTCGGCGGATTCCGATCCAGCGGGCAGCTCGGTTGCCCGGAGTGCTATCGGACTTTCGATGATCGCATCCGATCGATCGTCGACCGCGTTCACGGAGCGACGCGCCACGTGGGCAAGATCCATCTCCCACCCGATCCTTCGCGTCCCGACCTCGTCATGCTCGTCGACGGACTGAAGCGCAAGCTGGAGTCGGCGGTGCGCGCCGAGGACTTCGAAAGAGCCGCCGAAATCCGAGACCGGCTTCACGAAATCGTCCCATGACGGTCACCCCCGCCGATTTTCGATCCTATCCCGACTGCGGACTCGACTGGCTCGACCCCGGCGGCGACGATGCCGACATCGTTCTCTCGACCCGGGTCAGGCTCGCGCGCAACATCCAGGGTCACCGCTTCGTGGCTCACGCCGCGGTCTCCGAGCTGGGGAACGTCCTCGAGAAGTACCTGCGCGCCGTCTCCGATTCTCGGGCGTTCGCCGCCGGCCTCGCTTTCGAGATCGACCGAATGGACTCGGTCACCCAGAGAGTCCTGCTCGAACGACGGCTCGTCAGCAAGGAGCTGATCGGCGGCAGCGAGGAGGCCCGTGTCCTCCATCTCGCGTCCGGGGCGCCCGTCAGCGTCATGGTCAACGAGGAGGATCACCTTCGATTGCAGAGCATCACTTCGGGATTTCGCGTCGGAAGGGCTTGGATGGCGGTCGACAGGCTCGACGACGAGCTGGGCGGAGCGCTCCCCTTCGCTTTCGACTCCGAATTCGGGTACCTGACCGCTTGCCCGACCAACGTCGGGACGGGCATGCGCGCCTCGGTCTTCATGCACCTGCCCGGACTCGTGCTCACCCGCGAGATAGGCAAGGTGCTCAAGGGCCTCATGGAGGTCGGCGTCGCCTTCCGCGGCCTCTACGGAGAGGGTTCGGAGGTGATCGGAAACTTCTTCCAGATATCCAACGAGCGCACCCTGGGAAAAAACGAGGAAGATCTCCTCGCCGATCTCGAAGGCCGGGTCCGCCACGTGATCCGCTGCGAGCGCGACGCTCGCGAGATATTGCTGAGGGATGCGCGCTCGATCACCGAAGACAAGGTGTGGAGAGCCTTCGGTCTTCTGCGCCACGCCCGCGCCCTGGAGTTCGAGGAACTCATGAGCCTGCTCTCGGGCGTGCGGCTCGGCGTTTCTCTAGAACTGCTTCCGCCGATAGGTGTATATACGCTCAACAAGATGATGATCCTGACGCAGCCCGCGCACTTGGAGTATTCGGCGGGCTCCGGTCTGAAACGATCGCGGATGGAGGCTGAGTGCGCCTCCTATGTCAGGGCCGCGCTGGCTGCGGACTTGAACGGTGACTCCCAGGGGCAGGGGGATAGGCGACCTAGCCGATGAGCTTCAATTTCACTGACAGGGTACGGAAGGTGATGGACCTCGCCAAGGAGGAAGCCATGCGCCTTCGTCACGACTATGTCGGCACGGAACACATCCTGCTGGGGCTCGTCCAGGAGGGTGAAGGCGTGGCCGCCGCCATATTGAGTCGTCTGAACGTCGATCTCGATCAGGTCCATTCCCGGGTCGAGGAGTCGGTGCGCAAGGGCAAGGCGAGTCTTCCGTCGGGCGAGCTGCTCCACACTTCGCGGGCCAAGAAGGTGCTCGAGTACTCGATGGCGGAGGCCCGGGCGCTCTCCCACAACTATGTCGGCACGGAACACATCCTGCTGGGGCTTCTCCGAGAAGAGAAGGGCATGGCGGCTCAGGCCCTCAACTCGCTCGGCGTGGCTCTCGATGAAGCCAGGGCCGAAACCCGCAAGATTCTGGGCTCGGAAAAGGGACAGGCCCCGGCGGGGATCGGCGGCGGCGCTCCCGGTCTCGACATCCCGCGGCGTAGCGGAAAGAAGACGAAGACCCCCGCCCTCGATCATTTCTGCCGCGACCTCACCCAGCTCGCTCGCAACGGACGGCTCGATCCGACAATAGGTCGCGAGAACGAGATGGAAAGGATCGTGGAGATCCTCTGCCGGCGCAAGAAGAACAACCCGGTCCTCATCGGCGAACCGGGCGTGGGCAAGACGGCCATTGTCGAAGGGCTCGCGCAGAAGATCGCCCGCGGAGAGATAACGGACGGCCTCCGCGACCATCGCGTCCTCGCGCTCGACATGGCGGCGGTGGTCGCCGGTACGAAGTATCGAGGCCAATTCGAGGAGCGGCTCAAGTCGGTCATGAGCGAAATCGAACGACTGCGGACCGTCGTGCTCTTCATCGACGAGATGCACACGCTTGTGGGCGCGGGCGCCGCCGAAGGCGCGATCGATGCCTCCAACATGCTCAAGCCCGCCCTCGCGCGGGGCGAGCTCCAGTGCATCGGGGCCTCGACCCTGACCGAGTATCGCAAGTACGTCGAACGGGACGGAGCCCTGGAGCGGCGTTTCCAGCCGGTGACCGTCGAACCGCCCAGCGTGGAGGAGACCTTGGAGATCCTCAAGGGGCTCCGGCACCACTACGAGGATCACCATCGGGTCAAGATCCCGGACGATGTCCTCCACAGCGCCGCAAGACTCTCCGACCGCTACATCTCCGACCGTTACCTGCCCGACAAGGCGATCGACGTGATCGACGAGGCCTGTGCCAGGGCCCGCATCGCGGGACAGGTGCCCCCGCCGGAGGTCGACGAGCTGACCGAGCGGCTCGGCAGGATCGCGCGGCGCAAGGAGTCGGCGATAGGGGATCAGGATTTCGAGCAGGCCGCCGAGCTCAGGGACCGCGAGCGAGCGGTCGCCGGCGAGATCAGAGCCCTCACGGAGACGTGGGAGGCGGAGAGGGAGAACTTCCGGCCCGAGCTTACGGAGGAGGCCGTAGGCTTCATCGTGGGAAGATGGACCGGAATCCCCGTCACGCGCATCGGGCAGGACGAGTCCGAAAGGCTCGTGCGAATGGAGGAGGAGCTCGCCCGTCGAGTCGTGGGCCAGGACGACGCCATCGCGGCGGTCTCCCGGGCGATCCGCCGGAGCAGGGCGGGCCTCAAGGATCCCCTACGCCCGATAGGCTCGTTCATCTTCTCCGGACCCACCGGGGTGGGGAAGACCGAGCTGGCGCGCACACTAGCTCGATTCCTGTTCGACGACGAACAGGCCCTGATCCGGGTGGACATGAGCGAGTTCATGGAGAAGTTCTCCGTGTCTCGCCTGATCGGAGCTCCTCCGGGATACGTCGGTTACGAGGATTCCGGAACCCTCACCAAGCTCGTGCGCCGGCGCCCCTACTCGGTGGTGCTCCTCGACGAGATCGAGAAGGCCCACCCGGATGTCTTCAACATTCTCCTCCAGGTACTCGACGAAGGTCACCTGACGGACAATTACGGACGTGTGATCAACTTCGCGAACACCGTCATCATCATGACCTCGAACCTGGGAGCCCGCGACATCTCGAAGGGACCGGGACTCGGTTTCCAGAAGAGCGACGCAGGCGAAGGCTACGGAACGATGAAGGCGCAGGTGAGCAGGGAGATCGAGCGGGTGTTCAATCCAGAGTTCCTCAACCGCGTCGACGACGTGATCGTCTTCCACGCTCTCCTCGCGGAGGACCTTCGCAAGATCGTCGACATCCTCCTGGGCGAGGTTCGGGAACGGCTGGCGGAGAGCGGAGTCGGCATCGCGCTCAACGAGGAAGCGGTCGCTTTTCTGGCCGAGGAAGGCCATGGGCGCAAGTTCGGAGCCCGCCCGCTGCGGAGGGCCATACAACGCCTTCTCGAAGATCCCCTCTCCGACATGATGCTGAGAGGAGAGTTCGCGGAGGGTGACGAGATAAGGGTAGATCTCGATCCGGAAGGCGGACTTCTGCGCCTGCGACGATCGTCGCCGACGACGACCTGAAGTGACGAACGTTCGAGTGCGGCGTCCCGGTGTGGCTGCGGCCGGTGGACGGGCGGCGATCGTCGCCCTCCTTCTGGCATCCCTGGGTTTCGCCGGAGGTGCGGCGTCGCCGGTCTCGGGCCAGGAGGCGCGCAGTCCGGTGCGGGTCGATTCCATATCGGTGACCGGCAACAGCCAGCGCGTCGAGGCCCAGTCGGTAGTGGCCGTCTTCGGCGTCCAACCCGGCCAGATGATCACCGCGCGCGACGTTCGGCGTGGGATAAAGGCCTTGCTCGCCACAGGGCTCTTTCGCGACATCGTCGTCCGGGCGTCGGGCACGTCCAGCGCCCATCTCACCATCGAGGTGAGCGAGCGTCCGGTGATCGCGAGCGTGCAGATCGTCGGGCTCGAACACGGCACATCGGCCAGGGAGGTGCGCGACACGATCGGCATCAACCCCGGAGCCGCCTACAATCCGCAGCGCATTCTCGACGCCAGGCGCTTCATCCTGGCGGAGCTTGCCGAAGACGGCATTCCCTTCGCCGGCATAGTCGAACGCACGCTCTCCGTCGGAGAGGACACCACCCAGCTCAGCGTGGTCATCGAGGTCACCGAGGGACAGCGCGTCACCGTGGCCGAGGTGGTCTTCGAGGGCAACGAACGCTTCAGCGACGCAGAGCTCGTCGACGCGATGGCATCGAAACCCGAAGGCTTCTGGTGGTTCCGACAGGGGAGCTTCGAGGAGGCGGATTTCGCCCTCGATCTGGAAGAGAGACTGCCGCAGTTCTACGCATCGATGGGCCACCTCGACTTTCGGGTGCTCGGCGACACCATCGTCGTCGATCCCGCGACCGGGAAATCCAGAGTGGTCGTCGAAGTGGAAGAAGGCCCCAGCTACACGCTCGGCGAGTTCAGAGTCGAGGGCAACCGGGCCTTCACGACCGAGGAACTCGAAGGGCTTCTGCGCACCACAGAGGGCGGAATACTCTCGGTGATCGGTCTCGGTGGCGGCGAGGGGGGCGAGGTGGTCGGACAGACCTTCGACGCCATGGCCTTCGGCGAGGCGCTCGCCACGGTCGAGGAGCTCTACCGCAACGAGGGATACCTGAACGTAAACGTCATTCCCACCGTGGACAAGGCGCCGGCCGAGAACGGCGAGGATCCGACGGTCAGCGCGTCCTGGATCGTCAACGAGGGTCAGCCGGCGGTGATCAGCCGGGTGTCCATCGCCGGCAACGACTACACGCACGAGTGGGTCATTCGCAACCAGCTCTTCGTGCTGCCGGGAGACGTCTACAGCCAGGACCGCCTCCTGCGCAGCTACCAGAACATCTCGGCGCTCGGCTTCTTCGAGGCCCCGCTGCCCGTTCCCGAGATGCAGGAGGACCAGAACGGCGACGTCAACATCACCTTCCGAGTGGTCGAAAAGAGCACCGGTTCCATCAACTTCGGAACCTCGGTGGGTGGCGGCTACGGTCTGTCGGGTTTCATCGGCTACCAGCAACCCAACCTGTTCGGTCAGGCCAAGTCCGGCGACCTGCGCTGGGATTTCGGCAGGTACATCAACAGCTTCGAGGCCACCTATACCGATCCGGCGTTCCTGCAGAGCCTGGTGTCGGGATCGATCTCCCTCTTCAACTCCCGAGACCGCTTCTTCCAGTTCGCCTCCGGCCGCCGTCGTCGGATCGGAGCGAGCACCCGCTTCGGATTTCCCTGGCCCAATTCGCGCGTGACCCGGGTTTTCGCCGGCTACGGACTCTCCCGGACCCGTTACGAGCTCTTCCAGGACGTCGACGACACCTCGCTCTTCGGACGGCCACCGGGAATTCAAAGCCAGCTCACCCTGGGCGTGACCCGTCAGACGCACGACCATCCCATCTTCCCAACGGTCGGCTCGCGGCAGAACGTGAGCGCCGAGATCAACGGAGGACCGCTCGGGGGCGACGGCAACTTCCTCCGCGTGCTCACCGACGCGAACTGGTGGGTGCCGGTGGGCGGCGGCATGATGGAGGCCGGCGGCGGCGGATTGCGCATGGCGCTGGGCGTCACCCTCAGGGCGGGCGCGGTGTTCGGCGACGCCGAGGCCTTTCCTTTCGACCGCTTCTGGATGGGAGGCGTGCAGTTCGGCCAGCAATTGCGCGGCTACGACGAGACCTCGATCACGCCCTTGGGCTATTACGGAAAAGGCGCCGCCGGAATCTCCGCCATCGACAGGCTGGGCGACGCCTACTACAGCATGACGGCCGAATACGCCTTCCGGCTCGGCGGACAGATCGGCGTCTCGGTCTTCTTCGACGCCGGCAACGTATGGCGCGGTCCGTCCGATTTCGACCTCACCCGGCTCTACCGAGGCGCCGGAGTCGGTCTCTCGCTGGTGACGCCTCTGGGTCCGATCGGGATCGACTACGCTTATGGATTCGACAAGACCGTACCCGGCTTCCAACTTCACCTCAAGATGGGTCAGGGCTTCTGACCGCTCGACCCAAGGGACCGGATGGCGCTCGGGCTCGCCGTACGCCGGAGTTCGGCCCGACCTCCCTATCACCATGGAGAACATGAAAATGCACAATCGCCACGTCGCGTTCGTCGCCTTGGCCTTGGCCGTCCTCGCGTCGGCTACGACGCCGGGAGTCGGCGGTGCGCAGGATACGCGCATCGGTTACATCAATTCCGCCGAGATCCTTGCCAGAGCTCCGGGCTCCGCGGAGGCGCAGGGGCTGTTCGAGGAAGAAATGCAGGAGTCCGAGAACGAGCTTCAGCGCATGGAGCAGGATCTCCAGAACCGGGCCGAGGATCTCCAGCGGCAGGCGCTCACACTCTCCCCGGAGGCCCGCGCGGCGCGGGAGCAGCAGCTCGCCTTGCTCCAGCAGGAATACAACTCCAGGTTCCAGGAGCTGGAGACGTCGGCGACACAGCGTAGGGCCGAACTCGTGCAGCCCATCATGGACCGGGTCACTCAGGTGATCGAGGCGATAAGGGAGGAGGGTGGATACGCTCTTATTCTTGATACGGTGGCCGGGTCGATCATCTCCGCCGATCCCGAGCTCGATCTGACCCAGGCCGTTCTCGACCAGCTCGAGGCCATGGAAGCGGAGGCCGGGGACGCCGAAGATGACGGTTCCTTGGGATCCGACGGCGCTTCGACCGGCGGGAGTCTCTGACGGCCGGTCGCGACGACCGAGTCTCCGACCCGCGCGAGCTCCCGAGTCCGGGGCCGAGAGCGCGACTCTCCGGCCCAAACTCAACCGAGGAGCTCACCTTGGCGGAGGTCGCGGAGATGGTCGGCGGTAAGCTCCGAGGAGACGGAAGCCTCGCGGTGACCGCCGTCCGCCCCACGGCGGAGGCGGGTCCCGGAGAGCTCGCCTTTCTGGCAAGCGGTCGCTACGCGCGCGAGCTGTCGAAGTGCGCGGCCCCGGCGTACCTGGTGTCGAAGGAGCTGGCGAGCCGGATCCCGGCCGAGGCCGGCGCGGTGGTCGTGGAGACACCCCACGCTGCGCTCCGGGTCGTACTCGATCGGCTTCATCCTGCCCGGGAAGCGCGTCCCGGCATCCACCCCACCGCAGTCGTCGGACGTTCGGTCGAACTCGGCGAGGACGTGGTCGTCGGCCCGTACGCCGTGATCGAGGACGGAGCGACGATCGGCGACCGGGCGCGCATCGGTGCGCACTGCGTCGTGGGCGAGGGGGCCGGCGTAGGTGGCCGGAGCGTGCTCCACCCGCATGTGGTCCTCTACCACGGCTGCCGGATCGGCGAGCGCTGCATCGTCCATTCGGGCGTCCGCATCGGTTCGGACGGCTTCGGCTTCGTCTTCCGAGACGGAAGCCACCGGAAGATCCCGCAGGTGGGCGCGGCGATAATCGGCGACGACGTCGAGATCGGCGCCAACTCGACCGTGGACCGCGGATCCATAGGCGACACCGTGGTCGGTTCGGGATCGAAGCTCGACAACCTCGTTCACATCGCCCACAACGTACGCGTCGGCGCGCGGTCGCTCTTTGCGGCGCTGGTCGGCGTCGCGGGCTCCACCAGGGTGGGGCGCGACGTCTGGATGGGCGGCAAGGTCGGGGTGAGCGATCACCTGACCATTGGAGACGGCGCGCGGCTGGCGATCGCCAGCAAGGTCATGAAGAACGTGGCCGCCGGAACCACCGTGTCGGGACATCCCGCCGGACCCCACCGAAGACAGATGCGACAGCAGGCCGGCGCGCGCCGGGTGGGCAAGCTCGAACGGCGGGTGCGGAAGATCGAGCGCGTTCTCGCTCTCCGGGGCGGCTCGAAGCCGCCCGCCCGCGCTCCGGAGGAGACGCCCGACGCGCGGAGCGACCATTCGGATCGGGAGGAATCGCACCTTGATTAAGCAGAGGACGATCACGAGGGCGTTCACGCTCGATGGGGTCGGCGTACACACGGGCGCATCCACGAGCGTGACGGTCGGACCGGCGCCCGCGAACAGCGGGGTCGTCTTCCTGCGCACCGATCTCGGTGGCGCGCGCCCCATTCCCGCACTCCTCGACAACGTTCGGGATCTGCGGAGGGGAACGAGCCTCGGGTCGGACGGCGCCGAGGTGGGCACGGTGGAGCATCTGCTCGCGGCCCTCTCTTCCTCCAAGGTGGACAACGCGCTCGTGGAGGTGGACGGTCCCGAAGTACCGGTTCGCGACGGCTCCTTTTCCGATTTCCACGAGGCGGTGGTCGCCGCCGGGTCGGAGGAGCAGGATGCCGATGCGCACGTGCTCGAGCTCGAATCTCCGGTCGTTTGGAGGGGCAGGGGAGGAACCAGCTACGCCGCGCTTCCCGCCCCGGAGCTGGAGGTGGCCGTTTCCATCGAGTACCCGCACTCGCTCATCGGACGGCAGTACGGTCACTTCAGGGCCGGCGCCGACTTCCCGGACGCGATAGCGCCCGCGCGCACCTTCGGATTCAGGTCCGACGCGGCCGAACTTAACGCCGCCGGCCGCGCTCTCGGCGCCTCTCCGGAAAACACGGTCGTGATCGGCGAAGAGGGAGAGCCTGCCCCGGAGCTGCGCTTCCCCGACGAGTTCGTCCGTCACAAGGCCGGCGACCTCCTGGGCGACCTTGCTCTCCTGGGCGGGCGGCTTCACGCCAAGATCGTGGCCGAACGTCCGGGTCACGAGGGCAACGTCGAGTTCGCGCGCAGGCTCCGGCTCGCCCTGGTCCGGGATTCCCGGAAGCCTGTCCTGGACGTGACCGCGATAATGAAGTTTCTGCCGCATCGCTATCCGATGCTGCTCGTCGACCGGATCACGGACTA
This sequence comes from Gemmatimonadota bacterium, assembly GCA_021295815.1. Lineage (NCBI taxonomy): Bacteria > Pseudomonadati > Gemmatimonadota > Gemmatimonadota bacterium. Next base: position 16,627 of record JAGWBQ010000006.1, read on the forward strand.
CGAGCCCGGACGGAAGATCACCGGGATCAAGAACGTCACCATCAACGAGGCTTTCTTCCAGGGCCACTATCCCGGACATCCGGTGATGCCGGGAGTCCTGATCGTGGAAGCGATGGCGCAGGTGGGCGGTCTGCTCCTCATGGACGAGGTGGAGGATCCGCAGGACAAGGTCGTCTACTTCATGTCGCTCGACAAGGTGAAATGGCGTCGGCCGGTGACGCCGGGCGACACCCTGGTCTTCGAACTCGAACTGACGAGCCTGCGTGGACGCAACTGCCGCATGAAGGGTCGAGGATTCGTGGACGACGTCATGGTGGCGCAGGCGGAACTGATGGCGCGCATCGTCGACAAGTGAGCTCGCCCCGCTCCACCGAGCCTTCGACCCGGATCCACGCGACCGCGATCATCGATTCCGGCGCCCAACTGGGAGAGGGCGTCACGGTCGGACCTTGGACGTTCATAGGTCCAGGGGTGGTCATCGGCGACGGCACGGTGATCGGCCCCCGGGCGCTGATCGAACGCGACACCGTCGTGGGCCGGGGGTGCCGCCTTCACCCCGGCGCGGTGCTCGGGACCGATCCTCAGGACATGAAATACCGGGGCGAGCACACCACGCTGACGGTGGGCGACCGCAGCGTCGTGAGGGAGTTCGCCACCCTGAACCGGGGCACGGCGGCCGAGGGCGTCACCTCCGTCGGCTCCGACTGCCTGATCATGGCCTACGCCCATGTGGCGCACGACTGCCGTCTGGGCGACCACGTCGTCATCGCCAACTCGGTGGCCATGGGCGGCCATGTCAGGATCGGCGACTGGGCGGTGATAGGCGGGATCACGCCCATCCACCAATTCGTCCGCATCGGCGAGCACGCCTTCGTCGGCGGAGGATCGAGGATCGCCCAGGACGTGCCGCCATACTGTAGGGCGGCCGGGAATCCGCCGAGCCTCTACGGCATCAACTCGATCGGTCTGACTCGGAGGGAGATCGACCCAGAGGTCCGCGCCACCCTCAAGAAGGCCTATCGCCTCGTCTTCAACTCGAAGGAGCCGCTCGCCGACACCTTGCGGGCCGCAAGAGCCGAACTGCCTCGAATTCCCGAGGTCGAGCGTCTCCTCGACTTCGTGCGCGAGAGCGAACGGGGCGTTACCATTTAGAGTGTTCGTGAACTGCCAGACCGTGACTCAACCTATGTCGCCCGCGACCGGGCCGGCGGGCTCCGGCGCGGCGCCGCTCGGCGGCGACGGCGACGGGAGACGCCATGTCCCTCATTGAACAGCGCAGAAGGCGCAAGAGAAACTGGATCGACCACCAGAAGGGGATGGGGCCGGTCCGGCTTCTCGTGCTGCTCGGCTTCACGATCGCCGTCATCTGGTACCTGACCCGCTACTGAGGTGCCTGACGCCGCAGGGCCTGCCGCGAAGGCCGCAGGTCCTGGTGGTGACGGGAGACCCGTCCGGCGAAGCCCATGCCGCGGCGGCGGTGAGGGAGCTGCGCCGACTCCGCCCCGAAGCACGGTTGATCGGCACGGGCGGCGAGCGTCTCGCCGACGCCGGGGTCGAGGTGATCCCGGGAACCGGAGATATGGCGATGCTGGGGTTCCTGGAGATCGTCCCGCACCTTGCGCGCATGCGCGGTCTCCTTCAACGACTGACTCGCCTTGCTCTCGATGCCGATCTGGTAATGACCGTGGACTATTCCGGTTTCAACCTGCGCCTTCTCCGCGAGCTGGATTCGCTCTCGCCGCGCGGCCGACGGACGAGGACGCTCCACTACATCCCGCCGAAGACCTGGGCATGGGGGGGCGCGAGAGCCCGGGAGCTCGCCAGACTCGCCGACAGGGTCGCCTGCATCCTTCCCTTCGAGGAACCGCTTCTCCGGAGGGACGGGGTCCGGGCCAGCTACGTCGGCAATCCGCTGCTCGACGGCGCCGAACCGATCGTGGACCGGGCCGCCGACGGCCGCCCCCTTCTCGCTCTCTTTCCGGGATCGCGCACCCGGGAGGTCGGCGCCCACTCGGGCATCTTTCTCTCGGTCGCCGCGAAGCTCCGTCGGCTTCTTCCGGAACTGGAGGTCGCGGTAGGCATGAGCTCGGCGTTACCGGAAGCCGTCTATCGCTCGGCGTGGCGTGAGTGGGCGGACGAGGCTGGAGCGGAGCATATCGAGCCCGCCTTCGTGGCCGACACCTCGACCCTCCTCGGTTCGGCGCGCGCCGCCATCGCCAAGTCCGGCACCATCACGCTCGAGTGCGCTCTCGCCGGGCTGCCGCACGTGGTGGGTTACCGCGTGTCGAGGATCAGTTGGCGTTTCATCGGCAAACGCCTCGCGGTGGGCTCCTTCTCTCTCCCGAATCTCATAGCCGGGCGGGAGATCGTGCCCGAACTGATCCAGGCGGCCTGCGTACCTTCCGCGTTCGCCCGCGCTCTTCGCCCCCTCCTCGATGCGAGCCCCGAGCGCGAAGCCCAGCTGGTCGGATTCGAGGAGGTGAGGGAGCTGCTCGAGGCGCCAGCCACGCCGGCAGGCGCCTCGGTCGCCGAACGGGTCGCGCTGATGGCGGCCGATCTGCTTCAGGCGGCGCCATGACCCGCGCACTCGGTCCGACGGCTCGCGTGGGCGGTTGGCTGGTCACGGCCCTGTTGCGGTCCGCGCGCATCGAGCGGCGCGGCGTTCACCACTACCAGCAGCGTCGACGCGAGGGACGCGGAACGGTTTTCGTCTTTCGCCATCGGCACCTCCTGCCGTTGGTGCACGTCCATCGCGGCGAGGGAATCGCCGTTCTCGTTTCGGAGCACCGGGACGGAGAGCTTGTCGCTCGGGTCATCGCCCGACGCGGATTCGCGCTCGCCCGCGGATCGAGCACCCGAGGAGGAGTGCGCGGCTTGCGGGCTCTGGTCGCCGCGGCTTCGGAGGGCAGGGATCTGGCCGTGACCCCCGACGGACCCCGCGGACCGGCAGGTATCTTCAAACCCGGTGCGTTCCTGGCGGCGAAGCTCTCGGGGACGGCCGTGGTTCCGATCGCGGTTTCGGTCGATCGCGCCTGGGAGGCGTCGAGCTGGGACGGTTTTCTGATCCCGAAGCCGTTCTCGCGAGTCCGTGTGACCTATCTTCCAGCCAGGAAGGTGCCGGCCGACGCGGATCGCTCGGCTTTGGCCTCCTTGGCCGCTCGGATTTCGGACGAGATCGACCGGGCGGCGGTTCGCGATGACTGAGGGCAGACGGCGAGTCGGAGCGAGCGTCGCCGCCGGAGCTCGCGGTCGCGGCCACCGGCTCGCACGACGGTTGTGGTACGACCGCCCCTCCTTCGCGTTTCGCGTCCTGTTCCAGCTTTCCGCACCTCTTTCCTTCGGCTACCGAGCCCTTTTCGCCTACGATCGGCGGCGCAGGCTCGACCGCCGGAGGTCGGCGGCCATCCCGGTGATCTCGGTGGGCGGCCTCGTCGCCGGGGGGAGCGGGAAGACGCCGGTAACCTCCTGGGTCGCCTCCGTGCTCGCAAGGGCCGGTGGGCGTCCGGGCCGCGTCGGCGGCCCCGGGCCCGACGACGAGGCCCTGCTTCACAGGCGGTGGACGCCGGCTGTCGCGGTCGTCGTCGACCGCGATCGCTTCCGGGGCGTGGAGGAGCTCGCGCGTCGGGGGGTCGAAATCGCCGTGCTCGACGACGGTTTCCAGCACCGGCAGCTCGCGCGCGACCTCGATCTCGCTCTTGTGAGCGCCGGGGAGAATCGCGCGCTCCTGCCCCGAGGCCCGAGACGGGAACCGGGTTCGGCTCTGAATCGGGCGGACCGGATCGTGCTTGTCAAGTCGGGAGACGCCTCCCCGGCGTGGGACGCGTCCGAAGCGCCCGAGACTCCCGTGGCGCAGCTCCGTTTCGAGCCCGGGTCCTGGCTCGATCTCGTCGGCGCTCCGGCCCCCGCGCCCGAAGGACAGGTACTTGCGGTTTCGGGTATCGCTCGACCTGATCGTTTCGCGGCGCAACTGGCGGCGGCCGGGTACCCACCCGCAGCCTCGATCACCTACGCCGACCACCACCGCTATACCCGCCGCGACGCGCTCGACATCAGGAATCGCCTGAACGGTCGCACCTTGGTGACCACCGAAAAGGACGCGGTCAAGCTGTGCCGGTTCGGCTCCGTCCTGGGCCCGGCCCGGGCGCTCGGCCAGCAACTGGTCTGGGAGACGGGCGAGACGGAGCTGGCCCGTGCCGTCGTGGCGGTCGGACTCGAGCGCGGTAGCCTGGAGATGGGCGGTCGGCCAGATGGGCGCGGTCGGGCCGGAACGCCCGGTCGTTCACCCGCCGGGAGCCCATGCCCGTGAAGGTGGTCACGCTCTCCGTCGGCGGCGTCGGCCCTCCGCTTGCGGCCGGCGTCGAGGAGTACGAGAAGCGCGCCCGCCGCTACTGGCGGACCGAGATCGTCCAGGTCAAGGCGGGCTGCAAGGGACGGGCGACGCCCCGTCGCGTGACGGAGGCCGAGGCCGAACGCCTTCTCCGGCGCATCCCGGACGCCTTCGAATGCCTCGCCCTCACGAGGACCGGTGCGCAGCTCTCCTCCGCGGCGCTCGCCCGTCTGCTCTCGGATGCCGCACTCCGTTCGCTCTCCGGGGTGATCTTTGTCATCGGAGGGGCGTACGGGCTTGCGCCGTCGGTGCTCGCGAGAGCGGATCGCAGGATCTCGCTTTCCGCGCTGACCGTGCCGCACGAGCTCGCCCGCCTCGTCCTCGCGGAGCAGCTCTACCGCGCCGGCACCATTGTCCGCAAAGAACCCTATCACAAGGCGGTCCCTACTTGACCGGAAACGTCTCCTCGCTCGAGCTGATGGTCGGTCCCGCCTTGGGCTCCGCGCTGCACCGCGCCTACCTGGACGGCGCCGAGTCCATCGCTCCCTTCTTCGAGTACGATTACCGCTCCCTCTCTTCCTACCGCGCCAAGGCCGACGAGGTGGACCGACGCTTCGACCGGAAGGCGAGGCTGCGGGCGGCCCGGGCGCTCCATCCCGGCGGCGACCTCTCCCCCGAAATGCTCGACTGGGTCGAGCGCGAAGGCTACATGGTCACCACCGGCCAGCAGCCGGCGCTCTTCGGAGGACCGCTCTACTGCCTGGTGAAGGCGTTGGGTGCGGTCAGGCTCGCCGAGAGGCTCGAAACCGAGCTGGGGCGTCCGGTGATCCCGGTCTACTGGATGGCCTCGGAGGACCACGACTGGGCGGAGGCGGATCACGTCTCGATCACCAGCCCGAAGAACGAGCTCGTCGAGATCAGGCTCCCTCGACCTCCGGGCGAAGGCAACCCCTCGCTCGGCCGCATCCCCCTCGGGCCGGAGATCGCGGCGTGCGTGGCCAGGCTCGACGATCTACTTCCGCCTAGCGAATTCGCACGCGACTACCTCGACCTGACGGCTCGGTGCTTCACACCCGGGCGGACGCTGCCCGAGGCCTGCCTCGACTTCTTCGGATCCCTCTTGGACCGCTTCGACCTTCGGTTCGTCGATTCGGCGTCCGCTCAGGTGAAAGAGGCGAGCGCTCCGCTCCTGGCACGTGAGTTGGGCAGAAGCATGGAAAGTGAAGAGCTGCTCGGAGTTACAGGGCGTCGTCTTACCGATCTCGGGCTGCCCCTTCAGGTGCCGGTGCTCGAAGGCGCGGTCAATCTCTTCTTCGAAGGACCGGCCGGCCGGGAGCGCATCTGCCGTGACGGAGGCAGCTTCCGTCTGCGAGGTTCGGGGCTCAGATACTCGTCGGACGAACTTCTCTCCCACCAGCGCTCCGATCCGCGGACCCTCAGTCCCAACGTCCTGCTCAGGCCCTTGGTGGAGAGCGCGGTGTTTCCCACCCTGGCCTATGTGGCGGGTCCCGGCGAGGTCAGCTATTTCGCCCAGCTTCGCAGCTACTACGCCTCGCTGGATCTCACCATGCCGGTCGTCTACCCGCGCGCCGGCGTCACACCCCTGGAGGGCAAGGTGGCCAAGGTGCTCGACAAGTTCGACCTCGACATCGACGGTCTGGCCCGTCCCCTCCACGAGGTGACCGCCAAGTTCGTGCGCGAAGCGGTTCCGGATCGGGTCCGGGACAGCCTGAGCCGGTTCAGGCAGGGCGTCGCACCGGGGATGGCCGAGATCGACCGCACCGTCCGCGCCATCGACCCCACGGTCTCGGGCTCGGTCAAACACGCCCGCGCTCAGATCTTCCATGCGGTTCGCGAGCTCGAGCGCAAGATCGGTCACGCCGTCAAGCGCCAGAACGCCGTCGCCGTGGGCCAGGTCGAGAAGGCGGCCCTCCACCTCTTCCCGAAGGGGGTTCCAGCGGAGAGGGTGCAAAGTCCGCTTTACTATCTCGCCCGTTACGGAGAGAGCTTCATCGACCGTCTGTACGCGTCGCTGGAAGCGGAGATCGGATGAATTTTGGACCCGAGCGGCTCCGTAACCGTATTACCAGCCGCAATCTCCCTCGCTCACCCTTCGGCTGAGGCGTCGCCATGCAGATATGGATGTTGTTCATGTTGATCCCGCTGGCCGCCATCGTGCTCGGTTCGCCGTTGGGGCAGGCCCTGGCGGCGCGGATTAGAGCTCCGACTCAGCCTCCGAACGAGGAGTTGCCCGCGAAGACCGAGGACCGCATCCGGATTCTCGAAGGCGAGGTGGACCGGCTCGGCCGTGAAGTCGAGGACCTGGCCGAGCAGAACCGATTCCTCACCGGGCTTGTGGAGGAGACGACGCCGGAGATCCCCGCTCGCGGAGACCTCGACCTGCCGCGCTGACGGTGAGGAAGATGCGGCGTCTTCGTGCGTGACGACGGACTCCCCCTGACGGCCGTCGGCGGTTACGAGGTGGCGGGACGTTCGGAAACGAAGACGAGGCCGGCTCCGTGATCCCCGCTTCGCTCCGCGGCTACTGGAAGATCGGCGCGTCGCGGGTGTTCAGCGGCATATTCCTGAGCCGCCTCCTCGGGCTGGCCCGCGAGCGGGCCATCGCCCACTTCTTCGGGGCCGGTTTTCATGCCGACGTCTGGCGAGTGGCGATGCGGCTGCCGAACGTGCTGCGCAACCTTCTCGGCGAAGGAACGCTCGCCGCCGCCATGGTGCCTGTCTACTCCAGGCTTCTGGAAGAAGGGAGAGACGCCGATGCCCGCCGGTTCGCCGGCGCCGTGCTGGGACTGCTTGCCCTCGTCGCGGGAGCCGTATCGATCACCGCCGCGTTCCTCGCTCAGGCGATCGTCGAGATCGTGGTTCCTCTGTGGAGTCCCGAGAAGCAGCGAGCCACGGCGACGATTGTCCGGGTCGTCACTCCCATGGTGGGACTGACCATCGTCTCCGCCTGGGCGATGGCCGTGCTCGACTCCCACCGCCGCTTTTTCGTCTCGTACGCGGGCTCGAGCCTGTGGAACCTGGTCATGATCGCCACCCTCGTGGCCGGCGGGGTGAGGTTCGGTCTCGGTCAGGACGATCTCCTGCTCGCCCTCGGATGGGGCGCGTTCGCGGGCGGAGCCCTACAGCTCGCGATCCAGGGAAGCGTCGCGCTCAGACAGCTCCCGGGCATCCGGATCTCTCTGGGAAAGGGGATCGCCGAGGTGAGGGAAGCCGTGCGCAACTTCTTCCCCGTGCTGGGCGCTCGCGGTGCGACCAATATCGGCGGCTGGCTCGAACTCGTGATGGTGGGGCTGCTCGCCGAGGGCGCCGCGGCGGCCATGGGGTACGCTCAGACGCTCTATCTGATACCCATCGCGCTCTTCGGCATCTCGATCGCGGCGGCGGAGCTTCCCGAGCTCGCCAGAATGAGGGCGGAGGAGAAGGAGACGTTCGTTCTCCGGATCGAGCGCGCGCTGGGCCGGCTGACCCGTTACACGATCCCGGCGGTCGTCGGTTTCCTGTTTCTCGGCGACATCGTCGTCGCCACCCTTTTCCAGACCGGAGCCTTCGGACGTACCGCCACCACCGTCACCTGGCTGACTCTCGCGGCTTACGCCCTCGGGATCTTCGCGTCGGCTAACTCCCGGACCCTGACCTCCAGCTTCTACGCGCTGCGGGAGTACCGCACGCCTGCGCGCATCGTGCTGGCAAGAGTGGCGATCTCGATCGCGATCGGCGTCGCCCTCATGTTCCCCCTCGACCGCCGGCTCGTCGGCGAACCCGGAGCCCAGCTCTCTCTGGGACCGGTCGGCATCGCTCTCGGGACCTCGGTCGGGGCCTGGATCGAGTGGACAATGCTCAGAAGAGCGCTGGAGAGGAGAATCGGTCGCTGCCGCGTGCAGCCGGGCCGGATCCTGTCGGCCTCGACGCTTGCTCTCGGGTGCGCGTTGGTGGTGCTGGGGATCCCGACGCTGGCGGGCGTACCCGTGGGAGCGCTCGGCGCGTGGCTCGTCGGGGAGGGCGCCGGTGGCGAGACCGGGGCTCTCCCCCCCTTGGCCGCCGGCGCGGTGACGCTGGTTCCCTACTGCGTCCTCTACCTCGTAGCGGATTGGTTGCTCGGACGCCGAAGGGACGGACCGACCTCGGAACCTGGAAACGGTCGGGCCGGTGAAGATCTACCCTCCGGGGCAGGCGACGCGGGCGAGGAACCCGGACCGTGACGGAAGGATCGGTGCCCTTCGAAAGCGAGGTGCTGAACGCCCTACCGGCGAGGCCGGGCGTCTACCTCTTCAAGGACGAGGCCGGCGAGATCCTCTACGTCGGCAAGGCCAAGTCGCTCCGAGCTCGCGTAAGAAGCTACGTGGGATCCCGCGCCGCATCGCTCAGCGCCAAGAATCGGAAGCTCATGGCGCAGGCTTCCGCCGTGGATACCGTCGTGGTGGACACCGAGGCCGAGGCGCTCATACTGGAAGCCAACCTCATCAAGGAACACCATCCCCATTTCAACATCCTGCTCAGGGACGACAAGAGCTACCCCTACGTCAGGGTCTCAATGGGAGAGCCGTTTCCCAGAGTGACCGTCACCCGTCGTACGGTCGATGACGGATCGCGCTATTTCGGTCCGTACACCTCGGTGGGGCCAATGCGCGCCGCGCTCAAGGTGATCAACTCGCTCCACACCGTGCGCTCGTGCACCTACCGTCTTCCCTACGAGGCGCCGGCGCGTCCCTGTCTCGACTATCACATCGGCAAATGCCGCGCGCCGTGCACCGGACTGCAGAGCAGGGAGGAGTACCGGGCGATGATCGGAGAAGTGGTGCGGGTCCTCGACGGGGACATTCTCTCGGTGCGGGAGACGGCCGAGCGCGAGATGACCGAGGCGGCCGAGCGGCTGGAATTCGAGAAGGCGGCGCGACTCCGCGATGCGGTGGCCGGACTCGACGGCCTGGTCGGACGCCAGCGGGTGCACCGTTCGCGTGGCGGCGACTTCGACGTCTTCGGGGTGGCGCGCGACGGCGACGCGGGCAGCGGCGTGGTGTTACGGATTCGCAAGGGCCTCCTGCTCGGCAGGAGCTCGCACGCTCTGGAGGGGGTCGCCGAAGCAGAGGAATCGGAACTGGTCTCGGCTCTGGTCTCCCGCTACTACTTCGGGCGCGGGCTCGCGGGACGGAGCGACCTGCCTCGCTACGTGCTCCTTCCGACCGCCGTCGACGACGTGGAGCTCGTCGCCGACCTTCTCTCCGAAATGGGACGGAAGGTCGAACTCTCCCGACCGCAGCGCGGCGAACGTCTGGCCTTGGTGCAGCTAGCCAAGGAGAACGCCCGCCAGGCGCTCGAAGACGGAATAGCGCTGACCGCCGGAGTGGGAGCGCGCGCCGAGCGGCCGCTCTTCGCGCTCCAGGAAGCTCTAGGCCTCAAGGTGGTGCCCCGGCTTATGGCCTGCCTCGACGTGTCCCACACGCAGGGAACCGAGACCGTCGCTTCCGCGGTGGTGTTCGAGAACGGCGAGCCGCGCAAGTCTGATTACCGAACCTTCCGAATACGGGGCGACTGGGGTAACGACGACCTCGCCTCGATGGCGGAGGCCGCGGGCCGGTTCGTTCGGCATCGGAAGGAATCCGACGCGCGAGTCCCCGACCTGATCCTGGTGGACGGTGGGCCGGGACAACTCGGCGCCGCCGAGGACGCGCTCGCCGCCCAAGGGACCGAAACCGCGCTCTTCGCCCTCGCCAAGCGCGAGGAACTGGTCTACGGTCCGACGTCCGCACCCGTTCGTTTGAGCAGGAGGAACCGCGCACTCCATCTCCTGCAGCGCATGCGCGACGAGGCCCACCGGGTTGCGCACCGCTACAACCGCAAGCTGCGCTCCAAACGCACGCTCAGGAGCGACTTGGGCGATATTCCGGGAATCGGCGCCGCCCGCCAGCGCGAACTTCTGAGGAGGTTCGGTTCGCTGAAGGGCGTGCGCGAAGCCACTTCGGAGGAGATAGCCAGTGTTCCAGGGATCGGCAGAGCTCTCGCGCTCCGCGTTCTCACCTATCTGGGCAGGTAGGCCGCGGTGACCGTGCGCGTGCGCTTCGCGCCCAGCCCGACCGGGCGGCTGCATCTGGGAAACGCCCGGGTCGCCGTGTTCAATTGGCTCTTCGCGAGAAGACACGGGGGCGCCTTCATCCTGCGCATCGAAGACACCGATCGGGAGAGGCATCGGGAGAGCGCCGAAGATGGCATCCGGGCCGACCTGGCCTGGCTCGGGCTCGATCCGGACGAAGGTCCGGCGGAAGGAGGGGAGTTCGGCCCGTACCGGCAGAGCGAGCGGAGTGGAATTTACGTCCGGGCGCTCGCCGATCTGATCGAGGCCGGGTCCGCTTTTCCCTGTTTCTGCGATCCCGGGGAGTCGACGACGGATCGTCGCTACAACGGCCGATGCCGAGAGATGGACCCGAGGGAGCGGGAGGGGCGGATCGGAAGGGGAGAGGCCCATGCGGTAAGGTTCGCTTCGCCCGAGCGAGGGACGGTCGTCGTCCGGGACAGCTCGCTGGCGGCCGGAGAGGCGCGTTTTCCCGCCGCCGACATCGACGACTTCGTCCTCAGGCGCGCCCGCGGGGGCTTTACGTACAACTTCGTCTGCGCCGTCGACGACGCCCGCATGGATATCACCCATGTGATCAGAGGTGCCGGCCACCTCTCCAACACGCCCAAGCAGGCGCTGATGCTCGGGGCCCTGGCGGCGGAGCCGCCCTCGTACGCGCATCTGCCGACGCTGCTCGCTCCCGACGGAGGCAAGCTCTCCAAGAGAAGCGGCGCGACCCCGGTCAGCGAGCTCGAGGCTGGAGGATTCCCCGCCGACGCCGTGGTCAACTACCTTTCGCTCCTGGGCTGGTCGCACCCGGACCAGCGGGAGTTCCTCGGCCGTCGCGAACTCATCGACTCCATCAGCCTGAAGAGGGTGGGCCGCTCCGAGGTGCGCACGGACCCGAAGAAGATGCTTTGGCTCTCCAGGCGCCACATCGCCGCCATGCCCCTCGATGAGCTGGCCCGGATTCTCGAGGGTTGGTATGACAGGAGAGGGCTGCCGGAAGGGAGCGACTGGAAGGCGGGAGTCGATGCGCTGCGCCCTCGGTTCACGACTTACGCCTGCGCGACGCGCACCTTGGGGACGCTCTACGGACGGCGTACGGAACCTGCCGGGTCGGGCGCCGCCGAGGCGGAGAGCGAGGAACGCCGCGTGGCGGCGACGACGGAAACCGTGGTGGAGGCCGTGAACCGGGCGTTGCGGAGTGAGACCGACTGGAGTCCCGAACGGCTGCGGCCCGCGCTGCTCGCGGCCGGCAAATCGGTTGGCGCTCGCGGACCGGGACTCTTCCATCCGATCCGCCGTCGACTGACGGGAAGGGAGGTCGGACCCGACGTGATCAAACTTCTTCTGGCCCTCGGCAGAAAGGAGGTTCTGAAGCGGCTTGCGCCACCGCCGGTCGCCGGTCCCTCGGCGGCTCGCACTGTCTCCGGTCGGGCAGAGCGGCCCGGTTGACACCCGAGCGGCAAGAGCGAACGAACGCCGACCTTCGCCCATGCTCGCCACACTTGAAAACCGTTGGATGTGGCGACATTCCGACGCAGGCATTACCTTAGGGGCATCCGGGCTCCGGCATCGTCCGCAGCTCGCTTGTGGCGTCTCCGCCCAGCTCTCACGTAAACGCCAGGATTGCCATGATCCCTCGCTACAAGTATCCGATTCTCCTCTCTCTCATGCTCGTCGCGAGTGCTTGCGCCTCGGGAGGCGGCGGCAGCGCGGTCATAGGTGGAAGTGCCGGCGGCGAGAGGCCTCGTCAGACCGAGAACACCAGAACCGCGCAACGCCTCCTCGACCAAGCTGAAGACGCCCAGGACCAAGGTGCCGCGCAGGACTACTACCAACAGGCGTTCGAAGCCGCCGGTCTGGCCATCGCCGAGGACGGGAGGAATCCGCTCGGACACCGTCAGGCGGCGCTGGCCGCGGTCGGACTCCGTGACTTCGAGATGGCCGGCATGCACTTCGATCACGCCGGCGAGCTCTGGCCGGTCTACGGCCTTGAGGATCAGGGCCTTCGGGAACAGCTCTGGATCCAGCTCTACAACGAAGCCGCACCGCTTCTAAGCAGCGGCGACTACGAGCAGGCCGCATCCGTCTTCGAGGACGCCCACGCCATCTACAAGCAGCGCCCCGAGGTCATGGTCCGTCTCGCTCAGATCTACGGTCAGATTTCCGAAGCCGATCGGTCGATCGAGCTCATCGCCGAGGCGCAAGCCTTCACGGTAACGGAAGACTACATGAACGCCGACTCGACGATGCAGGCCGGCTGGGACGAGCTCATCGCGGACCTGCCCGTTTTGAGGGCGCAGGTTCTGGCCACGGCGGGTCGCAACGAGGAGGCGGTGGAAGCCTACCAGGCGCTGATCGCGGAAGACCCCGGCAACAAGACGGTGATCCTCAACCTGGCAGGGCTGCTGATCGAGATCGACAACGACGCGGAGGCCTTCCGGCTCTATGACGAACTCATGGCGAGCGACACCGAGCTCGAATCGCTCGATTTCTATCGCATGGGCGTCGGTTACTACAACGGCGACGACAATGCCGGAGCGATCGAGGCCTTCGGACGCACGGTCGAGATGAACCCTTTCGACCGGGACGCTCTCGAGATGTTGTCCAGGACGCTGGCGACCGACTCTCTCTACGAGCAGGTGATTCCGGCGGTCGAGCGATGGCTCGAACTCGACCCTGAGAGCGCAGTCGCGCTTCTGATCCGCGCGCAGTCGCTGAACGCTCTGGACATGGTGGATCAGCTCCGGGCCGCGGCGGACCGGATGCAGGAACAGCCCTTCGACGTGGCCGATCTCCGCCTGACCAGATACTCCGACGGCGGAGCTCGAGTAGCCGGATCGGTCGGCAACCGTTCGATGAATCAGGGCGACACGGTCACGCTCATCTTCACCTTCTACGGCGAAGACGGAGGCGTGCTTGGCGAGGTGGAGGAAATGGTGCAGCTTGCGGCGGTCGAGCGGAGGTCCACGTTCATCTTCGAATTCGACTCCGCTGACCAGGTCGCCGGCTACGGATATCGAATAGGATAGACCGGCGGGACGAAAGGCATATGGAGAGCCCGGACCTTCCCGGCCGGGCTCCTCCTGCTGAACGGACCATGCGGGAGTAGCTCAGCCGGTAGAGCATCAGCTTCCCAAGCTGAGGGTCGCGGGTTCGAGTCCCGTCTCCCGCTTAGAAGAGGGGCTCCCGCGGATTCGCGTTTCCGGTGGGGCCCCTTTCGCGTTTCAGGCCCCGTCGGTCAGCCCGAACCGCCTGCGACCGGGACCGGCGCGGTCGCTTCCGTTCCGAGTTCGAGAAAATCCTCCGCCAGGTAACCCCTCAGCCCGGTCCCGAGCTCGATAAGGTACGAGGAACGTCCGCGGTCCGCCGCGCCGGCGAGCACCCTAGCGATTTCGTTCGCCTCCGCAGTGCCCACCACGGGCCCGGAAGGCGTCGCGCGGAGATTGATACCGTCGGTGGTAATTCGTCCCCAGCCTCCCAGAAGGGTGCGGTCGGGCTGAGCCTCGACCTCCCCCGACGGGCGTGCCAGAAACGGCATGGGGTCGGTCGGACCGCGGTCCGGACCGCGACCTCGTCGGTAGAGCCCGAAGTGGAGGTGCGGCGGAGTGGTGCGCGCGTTACCGGAGTTGCCTACGAAGCCCAAGGTGTCTCCGGGTTCAACCCACTCGTCGTTTCCGACCGCCCAGCCGTCGAGGTGCGCGTAGTAGACCCGGGCCTGCCTTACCGAATCGCGGACCCAGACCACCTTGCCGCCGATATCGGTTTCGCGCACTCCGTAAGTCTCTCCTGCGGACGCGGCCAGAACGGGGGTTCCGCGCCGCGCGAAGATGTCTACTCCGTGGTGGCGCCGGCGCCCGGCGTCCCTATCGTCTCCGAAGAAGCTCAAGATCGATCCGACGTCCGAGCCCCCGACGGGGAAGGCGAGCTGAGCTTCTTGACCGAGCTCCACGGTGAAATAGCCTCCACGCAGGAGCTCCGGCTGCACCCGGATCACGAACTCGCCGCCCCTCCAGGGTTCGTACTCGTACGACCAGGGAACCGAATCGACGCTCTCGATCGGACGATGCGGGTCTTCTTCGTTCTCTGGGACTCGGAAGAGGTCGACGAAGACGCGGGCGGCTTCTCCGCCGTCGCTCTCGGAGGTTCTCACCGACACGGTGAGTTTGCGTCCTCGTTCCAGGGTGACCCGGTAGGCGGCGGCTCGCGGCTCAGCCGGCATCACGAAGGTCTCCTCGCTGAAGGGAAGGGTGACCTCGACCGGAGATTCGAGAGCCGCTTCGCCGGCGTCGCTCCAGTCCCTGGCCAGCGCGGCGTCCGCCAATCCCGCCATTTCCAGCGACCCGAGATAACGCTCCCTGGGAGTGGCGTCTCGAAACGAATCGCTCACCTGCTCTAACGACTCGCAGCCCGATATCGCAAGAAGCGAGATCGCAACGGTTATATTTCTCGTCATCGATGCTCGGCGGTCCCGCGACCTGCGCCCGACGCCGAGCACGGTCCGCCGGCCCGGAGCTCGCGGGAAACAAAAGGACTCGGGGGTAAACGGCCAGGCCATGGTCAGAGTTGCAGAGATAGAGGTTGGCAGCCCCGCCGAAGGCCTGGGGCTCGAGATCGGCTCCCGCATAGTGCGGATCAACGGCGAGCGCGTCCGTGACAACATCGACCTGACCTACCTACTCGCCGACTCCGAACTTGCGATCGAGAGCGAGTCGCCTGGTGGCCTGCTCTCGCTTCACGAGGTCGTGCGCGAGGCCGGAAGATCCTTCGGCATAGTGCCGCAACCCGACACGGTGCGCGAGTGCGCGAACGAATGCGTATTCTGTTTCATCGACGGAAATCCGACGGACGCGAGGGGCTCTCTTTCCCTGAGGGATGACGACTTTCGGCTCTCGTTCACTTACGGATCGTACGTGACCCTTACGAACGTAGGCCCGAAGGGGCTGAGTCGCCTGGTGGAGCAGGGTATCTCCCCGCTCTACGTGAGCGTACACGCGACCGAGCCCAAGGTGCGCGAGAGGCTTCTGGTGAATCGACGCGCCGGGCTCATCATGAACCAGCTTCGGGAGCTCGCCGACGGGGGAGTTGACGTGCACGCCCAGGTCGTCCTCTGCCCGGGCTGGAACGACGGCCGTCACCTGGAGCGCACGGTCGAGGACCTCTGGGGCCTCGGGGAGTCGGTCCTCTCGCTCTCCGTGGTGCCGGTGGGGCTCACGCGCTACAATCTGAACAGGCCGGTGCGGCTGCTCACGCCTGCGGAGGCGGGGGCGGCGATCGACCGGGTCTCAGTTGCGAGGGAGAGCGCCATCCGCGAGCGCGGCTTCGGCTGGTGCTACGCTGCGGACGAGCTCTTTCTCATCGCCGGAAGGGGCGTCCCGGAAGCGGCCTACTACGACGACTGGCCTTTGGAAGAGAACGGCGTCGGCGCGCTCCGCCTCTTTCTAGATGACTTCGACCGCATGCGCGCCCTTCCGCAGCTTGGCGGCGGGCGGCTTCGGCTCGTGACCGGCAAGTCGATGGCGCCGTTTCTGCGGGGATGCGCTCCCGTACTGGCTCGCTCGACCTCGGCGGAGGTCGAGGTGGTCGAGGTCGCCAATCGCTACTTCGGCGAGACCGTGACCATAGCCGGGCTTCTGGGAGGGCGCGACATCCTCGAGGCTCTCGGTGCCGGCGAAGGCTGCGGGGACGTTACGCGAACCGGCGCCGTGCGGGACCGCGAGATCGTCGTCCTGCCCGCCGATTCGCTCAACGCCGCCGATCGTTTCATCGACGATCTGCCGCTCGAGGAGTTCATCGCCCGACTCGGTGCGGCGGAGGTCCGGCGGGGCAGGCTGCTCTCTTCGGCGCTGGCGGCAAACTGATGGCGCACCTCCCGACCGTAGCCATCGTCGGCCGACCCAACGTGGGCAAATCCACCCTCTTCAACAGGGTCCTGGCGAAACGGCTCGCGATCGTCGACGATCGGCCAGGAGTTACCCGCGACCGCCTCTTCGCTCGCGCCGAGTGGGCGGGGAAGCGCTTTCTGCTCGTCGACACGGGCGGAATCGTCGAGGCGAGCTCCGATTCGATCGTGCGTTACGTTCGTCGCCAGGCCCTCACGGCGGTCGAAGAGGCCGACACGATCATACTCGTCGTCGATTCCAAGGCGGGAGTTCATCCCCTCGACGCGCATGTGGCCGAGATTCTGCGTCGCGACGGGCGCGCCGTGATTCTGGCCGCGAACAAGCTCGACAACCTCCCCTTCGATCACTCCCACCAGGTGTTCTGGGAGCTGGGAGTCGGCGAACCCGTCGGAGTGAGCGCTCTTTCGGGAAAGGGCTCGGGCGACCTTCTCGACCGGGTGGTGGAGGAGCTGCCGGTTGTTCCGGAGCCCCAGGAGGGCGAGGGAATCGTACGGATCGCCGTCGTCGGTCGTCCGAACGTCGGCAAGTCCAGTCTGGTGAACCGCATTCTCGGCGAGGACAGAGCCGTGGTCTCGGACAAACCCGGTACGACACGGGATCCCGTCGACTCGCGTTTCCGCCACCACGGACGTACGCTGGTCTTCGTCGACACCGCCGGGCTCCGTCGCAAGGCCAAGGTGAAGGACGATCTCGAGTTCTACTCCGCGGTGCGCACCGAAAGGGTCGTCCACGACTCGGACGTGTGCGTGGTCATGACCGACGACGCCGATCCCCTCGCCGCCCAGGACGTGCGGGTGCTCCGGATGGCGTGGGACGCCGGCAAGGGCGTGATCCTGATCGTGAACAAGTGGGATCTCGTCGAGAAGGACACCATGACCGCCCCGCGAATCGAGCGGGAAATGTGCGAACGCGCCCCCTTCCTCAAAGCCGCTCCCGTCGTCTTCGCCTCGGCTCTGACCGGGCAGCGCGCTCGCCGATGCCTCGATCTCGCTCTGGAGGTCGATGCCGAGCGCGGCAAGCGGATCGCGACTAGCGAGGTAAACGAGGTATTGGAGGTGCTCGTGGGCCGTCAGCCGCCGCCGGTGCACAGGGGCCGGCACGTCAAGATCCGCTACGCGGCGCAGGTTTCGATTCGGCCTCCCACCTTCGCGGTCTTCGCAAATTACCCGGGGGCGATTCCCGACCACTACGTCCGTTACCTGAAGAACGGCTTCCGAGCGGCGTGGCCGTTCCGAGGCAGCGCCATTCGCGTCCGCCTGCGTGACGGCAGGCGCAGACGGGCTCGAACCGGCGTCGAGCACGGCGGACGTGCCTTGGAACGAGGAACGAAGTGACCTGGATCGCACCGGTCGGAATCGTACTGCTGGCCTATCTTGTGGGATCGATTCCAGCCAGCTACATCGCCGGAAGACTCGCCCGGGGCATCGACCTGCGGGACCACGGGTCGGGCAACCTCGGCGCGACCAACGTGGTTCGGGTGCTCGGCTGGGCCTGGGCGATTCCCACGGCTCTCTTCGACATCGCCAAAGGTTTCGCGCCTGCATGGTTCGCGACTTCACTGCTCGGGATCGCCGGCGTCGAGTCGGGGGGAGGAACCCCCGAGGCATGGACCCTCGCCATCGGGCTCGCCGCCGTTCTTGGTCACGTCTTCTCGATCTGGGTCGGATTCCGGGGCGGGAAGGGGATCGCCACCGCCCTGGGCGTCTTCCTGGCTCTCTCTCCCCTCGGCGTGGGCGGTGCGGCTCTGGTCTGGGTCGCGCTCGTGCTGACGACCCGTTACGTCTCCGCAGGATCGATCTCCGCAGTCGTCTCGCTTCCGTTCTTCGTCTACTGGGCGGAGGGCGGCTTCGACCCCGCGACCGGCGCTCCCGGTCTGATCGGCCCCCTAGGTCTCGCCGTCCTCGTCGCCGTCCTCGGGACCTGGGCACATCGGGCCAACATCGGACGCCTGCTCAACGGCACCGAGAACCGTTTCAGTAAGCGGAAGGCAACTTGAACCCAAACACCGAAAGCGTCACCGTGCTGGGAGCGGGAGCCTGGGGAACGGCTCTCGCCGACCTGATGGCTCGCTCCGGCCACAAGGTGCGCGTGTGGTGCTACGAGGAGGAGGTGGCTCGCTCGATCAACCGAGATCGCACCTGCGAATACCTGCCCGATGTGGAGCTCGGTGCGATGGAGGCGTTTTCGGAGTTCGAGCCGGCCCTTCGAGGGGCCGATCTGGTTGTGTCCGCCGTGCCTTGCCAGTTCGTTCGGGGCGTGCTGGAGAGGGCGGCGGTCCATCTCTCGCCGGCTGCCCGGATAGTCGGTGCGTCCAAGGGCATCGAACTCTCGACCCAGCTTCGCATGAGCGAGCTTTTTTCGTCGACGCTCACCCCGGCTAGGCACGACTTCGCCGTCATCTCCGGCCCGTCTTTCGCCGCCGAGGTAGCCTCCGGGACGCCCACGGCGGTGGTCGTCGCCTCCGAGTCGACGGAGCTCGCGGCGCGCATCCAGCGTTCCATGCAGACAAATCGCTTTCGGGTCTATACCAGCACCGACGTCGTCGGTGTCGAACTGGCCGGCGCTCTCAAGAACGTGATCGCCATCGCAGCCGGGATCGTCGTCGGGCTCGGATACGGTCACAATACCATGGCCGCTCTCGTATCGCGCGGTCTGGCCGAGATCACGAGGCTCGGAGTGTCGATGGGAGCGGATGCCGCTACCTTTGCCGGACTCGCCGGCATGGGTGATCTGCTCCTGACCTGCACTGGTCCGCTGAGCCGGAATCGCGGCGTGGGGGTACGACTCGGGGAAGGGGAGTCGCTCGCCGCGATCACCGCAGAGATGAAGTCCGTGGCCGAGGGAGTACGAACCGTGGAGGCCGTCGTCGAACTGGCGGCTCGCCAGGGCGTCGAGATGCCCATCTCCGAACAGGTCCACCGGGTGGCTCATCGAGGACGGGCTCCGGCGGCGGCTCTCGATACCCTTATGGAGCGATCCCCGCGCCCGGAGGAATGGTAGGAAATGACCGAAACGAAGCCTCGGAAGGTCTACTACTCGATAGGAGAGGTTTGCGAGCTCGTCGGTGTCAAGGCGCACGTTCTTCGGTACTGGGAGACCCAGTTTCCCGAGATACGTCCCATGAAGAACCGGCAAAAGCACCGAATTTACAAGGTGCAGGAAATTTACCTGGTGATCTTCGTCAAGCGCCTTCTCTACACCGAAAAACGCACCATGGACGATGTAAGAGGGATCATAGCGGGCACGCGGGATCCGGCGAGCGCCTCCAAGGTGAGCGCCGCCGTGAAATCCGGCCTGATCGAGGCGATCCGGGAAGATCTGGCTGCGGCGCTCGATCAGACGCACGCCCGGTAGGGTACCCCGGTGTGAAGATCCTGGTCACCAACGACGACGGCTACACGTCGCGCGGTATCCGAACGTTGGCGCGAGCGGCGAGCCGCCTGGGCGAGGTCAGCGTGGTCGCCCCGGACGGAGAGCAGAGCACGACGTCCCACGCCCTCACCCTGCATCGACCGATCCGGGTGAGCAGGCCCGCAGCGGGTTGGTGGGCGGTCGGCGGCACTCCGGTCGACAGCGTGATCCTAGGAATGACCGAGTTCATGGAAAGCCCGCCGGACCTCTGTCTCTCCGGGATCAACCGGGGACCCAACATGGGCGAGGACGTGCTCTATTCCGGCACGGTGTCGGCGGCGATGGAGGCGACCATCAACGACATCAGAGCGGTCGCGGTCTCCCACGGCGCCCGCACCGGTCACGAGCTCTTCGACGACGTGGAGGGCTGGGAGGAGATCGTCTACCGGCTGCTCGCCGCCATCGTGGCCCGGGAGGAGCTCCCCGGCACGCTCATCAATGTCAACCTCCCCCCCGTCCCGCCCTCCGAAGTCCGAGGGTGCAGGGTGACCGAGCTCGGTCGCCGCCGATACGAGGGCTCGATCCGACGGCTGGATGATCCGTCGGGGGGCGAACTCTACCAGTTGGGCGGAGGCGAGCTGCACTGGGATCACGACGAGGCCTCGGACTTCTGCGCCCTGGACGAGGGGTATATTTCGGTGAGCCCCGTCCACCTGAGCCTGACCGATCATGAGATCACCGAGGAGATCAAGGGATGGGATCTGAGCCTGTAGGCGACCACCGTTTCGCCGGAGCGCGCGGGCGTCTGATCGAGAGGATCCGAGCAATGGGCGTCGAGGATCTCGACATTCTCCGGCTCTTCGACGACACCCCCCGCCACCTCTTCCTTCCGGAAGCGATGTGGCCGCGGGCCTACCTCGACAGCGCGGTGCCCATCGGCTTCGGGCAGACGGCCTCGCAGCCTTCGCTCCAGGCGTTCTACCTCTCGCTGCTCGCCCCCGGCCGGGAAGACAAGGTGCTGGAGATCGGGACCGGCAGCGGTTTCCTGACCGCCCTCCTCGCCGGCATGGCCCACCGGGTCTACTCCATCGAACGGGTGCGCGATCTCTCCAGAAGAGCCCGTCGCGCCCTTGATCGGATCGGTGTGAGCAACGCCGCTCTGATCGTGGGGGACGGCACCATCGGCTGGCGCAAGTACGAGCCCTTCGAGGTGATCGTGGTTTCCGCCGGTTCGCCCTCGGTGCCCCAGGCGCTCGTGGATCAGTTGGCCGACGGCGGACGCATGCTGATCCCGGTGGGAACCAAACAGGGCCAGGAGCTCGTGATGGTGAGGCGGACGGGCGGAGCGGTACGGGAGGAGGTTGTGAGGGACGCGGTCCGCTTCGTCCCGCTCAAGGGCGAGTTCGGCTGGCGCGAGAAGTAGGCGCACCGGACGTGGGAGACTCGCGGGGTTCGGGACCACGGCCCGGGGCGGTGCGCCGCCTCTACGACTGGGTTCTCGGCTGGGCGGAGACCCGGTTCGGGATGCCGGCGCTGGCTGCGCTGGCCTTCGTGGAATCGTCGTTCTTCATCATCCCGCCCGACCCGCTGCTGATCGCGCTCGCGCTCGGGAGGTCGAGGAGGGCTTTGACCTACGCGGCCGTCGCCACGCTGGCCTCGGTCGCCGGAGGAGTCATGGGCTACTGGATCGGCGCTCAGCTCTGGGACGCGCTCGGCCCCTTCTTCTTCGAACACGTGGCCGGGGTCGACGAACACTCCTTCGAACGGGTGCGGGCGCTCTACGACCGGTGGAGCTTCGGGGCCGTGATTTTCGCCGGCCTGACGCCTATTCCGTACAAGGTCTTCACCATCGCGGCCGGCGTCTTCGCCATCGACCTTCCGACCTTCGTCGCCGCCTCGCTGGTGGGGCGGGGGATGCGCTTCTTCGCCGTCGCCATACTCATTTTCCATTTCGGCCAACCGATCAAGGCCTTCATCGACCGCTACTTCGTTCCGCTCAGTTGGGCGCTGGGGATCATCCTGGTGGCGGGGTTCGCCGCGATCCGGTTGATCTAGCGTCTCGTCCCGGAGATAGCCGTACATGGTCTCCGGATCCGGTTCGACATTTCGGCTCGAGCCCCGAGTCTTGCGGACTGTGACCCCAGGCCACAAATTTCCAACCGCTTTCGCCTGGTCATACCCGGTTCATCCCACTCGGGCGCCTCACATGGAAACCACATTCGTCTTCAACACCTTCTCCTTCCTCGTCCTCGGGGCGCTCGTGATGTGGATGTGCGCAGGCTTCACCGCTCTGGAGGCGGGATCGGTCAAGACCAAGAACGCGGCGGTCATCTGCCTCAAGAACATCGGCCTCTATTCGATCGCGGGGATCGCGTACTTCGTCCTCGGCTACAACCTGATGTACGGCGCCAACGACTTCCTCCCCGGATTCCTCGGCGACATCCGCCTCGGATACGGTCCGTCGGAGGCCGAAAGGATGCTGGGAAGCGACGAGGGAGCCGTCGCCGACGTCGCCTCCCAGGGAGCGTCGCAGCTCTCGAATTGGTTCTTCCAGATGGTTTTCGTGGCCACCACGGCCTCGATCGTCTCGGGTGCGCTCGCGGAGCGAGTCAAGCTCTGGAGCTTCTTCGTCTTCACCGCAGTTCTCACGACCGTCATCTACCCGATCATCGGCTCGTGGACGTGGGGCGGGGGATGGTTGGCCGGGCTCGGGTCCGGCGAATTCTTCGAGACCGGGTTCAGCGACTTCGCCGGATCGACCATCGTGCACTCCACCGGCGGCTGGGCCGCACTGGCCGGCGTGATGGTGGTCGGTGCCCGTCACGTCAAATTCCGCAAGGACGGTTCGGTCCGGGTGACCCCTCCCTCCAACATCCCTCTGGTCACTCTGGGCGTATTCATCCTCTGGCTCGGATGGTTCGGTTTCAACGGCGGCTCGATGCTCGCTCTCGGCTCGGTTCAGGACGCCGTGGGCATGAGCAACGTGATCGTCGCCACCAACCTGGCGGCGGCCGCGGGCGTGCTGACGGCGATCCTGGTTTCCCGCCCCATACTCGGCCGCCTCGACCTCTTCGCCGTCCTCAATGGGGCGATTGCGGGGCTCGTCTCCATCACGGCGGCGCCCGACCTTCCCGACCAGACCTGGGCCATTCTGATCGGAGCGATCGGAGCCACGATCTGTACCGCCGGTCTCAAGCTGCTCGAGATCCTGAAGCTGGACGACGTGGTCGGAGCGATCCCGGCGCACCTGATGGCCGGCGTCTGGGGTACCATCGCCGCCGCCATTTGGGGCGGAGCCGATTTCCTGGCCCAGGTGATCGGCATACTCTCCATCGGAGCCTTCGTCTTCGCGACCTCGTTCGCGGTCTGGAAGATCCTGGACCTCACCATGGGAGTCAGGGTGTCGAGGCAGGCCGAGCAGATCGGGCAGGACGCCGCCGAACTCGGTATCGACGCTTACCCGGAGTTCGTCATAATGGCGGATCCGGAAGAGTTCGACGACGAGGGGGACGACTGAGCGCGCCTCGTGACGACCATTAGGATTTCCGCCCCCGTAGCTCAGGTGGATAGAGCGACTGCCTCCTAAGCAGTAGGCCCCAGGTTCGAGTCCTGGCGGGGGCACCTTAACACGAAGTACTCACGGAGGTAGCCAGTTCATGTTGTTTCACACGATGGAACGCAGGTCGGTGTTACCGGTGGTCCTGCTCGCGCTCGGCGGCCTTGCGGGGATCGGCTCGCCGGACGCCGACCCGCTGCGCGCCCAGGAGGTCGCCTCCGGCGCCGGGTCCGACCTGCGACTCGCGACACGTGTGCAGATCCAGTACGAAGCCAACAGCGACGACGCCAACTCGTCCTTCTTCCTGCGACGGGTGTGGGCTACGCTCGACGGAACCGTGAACGAGCTCGTGGACGGCCGGGTCCAGTTGGACGTGGCCGGCGGCGCGGCTCTCGAAGCCTGGCTGCGTCTGAATCTCTCGGAGTCCTTCCGGCTGCATATCGGCCAGGTCAAGCGCGGCATGTCGTACTTCTGGTACGTGCCCAATTTCGATCTGCCGGTGATCGAGCGAGACGCGCGAGTTCCCGGAGTGGATCCGTGTCCGGGAATCGGAGGTGTTTGCTCTTTCGGGAACTTCACCTGGTCGCTCGGGCTCGACACCTACGAGCCCGGGCTGGTGGCCGTCGGCGACCTCGGCGACAGGGTGTCGTACCGACTCGGGCTATCCAACGGCGAAGGCATCGGCAATCGCGACGTGAACGGGCGCAAGACGGTGACGAGCCAGCTCAACTTCGCGGTGGCGGGGGAATCCCGCTTCAGCGTCTACGGCTCCCTCGACGACCGCGTGCGAGCGGACGGAGCCTCCACCAGCGACCCGGTCTACGGGGTGGAATGGGAGACGGGAGGCTGGCACTCGGGCGCCCACTTCATCGCCTCGGTGGTGCGCGGCACGAACTGGAAGGTGTCGGAGGAAGCTCCCTTCACGACGGCCCAGGCGCTCTGGCTCTGGTACCGCGAGCTTTCGCCGGACAGCCGCTTCGCCGCGCTCGAGCCGATGCTGCGGGTCTCGTGGGCCACGACCGAAGATGATCGCGGACGTTCCGCCGGAGGCCTGACCTTCACTCCCGGGCTCATGCTCTACGCGACCCAGCGCAACGGGATCGCCGCCAACCTCGACATCTATCGCGCCATGTCGGATGCCGATGGCAGCACCCCGGGGACCGACTGGTCGCTGAAGATCCAGGCCTTCACCCGGTTCTGATTGTCGGGGCCGGCTCCATGCGGCCGCCGGTCCCGCCCGCTCGGATCAGGTGATCGCGGACCGCGCTTCGGTGACGCTGCCGGCGACCTTGACGAGACGGGTGAAGCCGCTCACTTCCAGAACCTCCAGAATGTGGGACTGGACGGCGCAAACGGCCACCTTCCCGTCGACCTTCGAGGTCCTCTTCACCGCGAGGAGGATCGCGCGGAGGCCGGCCGAGCTGAGGTACGTCAGGTGCGAGCACTCGAGAACCAGTGACTTGACATCGCCTACGAGAGCGTCGGCCAACGACGTGTCGAACGCTGCGGCGGTGCTCGAGTCCACGCGACCCTCTACGTTGACGATGGCTACGTGGCCGGAGTTTGTCACTTCAACCTTCATGGAGGTTCTTCCTTCTGTTGAGCGGAGGACCCGATGCTGAGGGATAGGGCGGAAGATACGATGATGACGACCTCGGCGCCAGACCCCCTGAACCGAAGAGGTCCGACCGAGGAGGCCGCTCCGGACGGGGCATCCACCCGGGCCCCGCGACAAGGTGGACGTCGGCACGACCAATTATAGCCCATCCTAGCGGATTCCGTACAGAGGCTGTCGTGTTCGAAGCGTCCTTCCCTTGCCATTCCGGGCGCAAGAAACGAACTTTCGTCCACGTTTGTGTTCCCGAGAGGGGCGACGACTCCACCGCACCAGCGCCGCCCGTTTTCACCATCACAACCGCACTTGGAGTGCGAATTCATGACGAGGATTCTAGTAGTTGACGACGAACCCGATCTCGAGCTCCTCCTCCGTCAGAAATTCCGTCGGAAGGTACGCAAGGGGGAGGTCGATCTCCTTTTCGCCAGTAACGGAGTCGAAGCCCTCGAAGTCCTGAAGGCCAACTCCGATGTCGATATTGTCCTCTCCGACATCAACATGCCGGAGATGGACGGTCTCACTCTGCTTCAGCAGATCAACCAGTTGAGCCTCGATCTCCGAGCGGTCATTGTGACCGCCTACGGAGACATGCGCAACATTCGGACCGCGATGAACCGCGGGGCGTTCGACTTCGTCACCAAACCGATCGACTTCGACGATCTGGACGTGACGATCCAGCGTACCATGAACAACCTTCAGGTGATGAGGGACGCCCTCCAGTCCCGCGACGAGCTCGTCGCTCTTCGTCAGGAGCTCGGAGTGGCGGCGAAGATGCAGGAGGCGATCCTGCCCACCACCTTCCCGGTCGATCCCGCTTTCGAGCTGTTCGCGTGGATGACGCCGGCCAAGGAGGTGGGCGGCGACTTCTACGATTTCTTCGAGGTCGAAGACGGCCGCCAGGCCGTGGTGGTCGCCGACGTCTCCGGCAAGGGAGTGCCGGCCGCTCTCTTCATGATGGTGAGCCGCACGCTTGTGAAGGGTACCGGGCTCGGGGACCCCGACCCCGGTACCTGTCTGCGAGAGGTGAACGATCTCCTCTGCGAGTCGAACGAAGAATCGATGTTCGTCACGATGTTCTTCGCCAACCTCGACAAGGGCAGCGGTCGGTTCCGGTTCGCCAACGGCGGCCACAACCTCCCCTACGTCATCCGGGCGAACGGTGAGATCGAGGCGGTGGTGGGCGAGACCGGTCTCATTCTGGGCATCGTCGAAGGGGCCGAATACCAAACCGGCCACATCGACCTGAAACCCGGAGACACCGTCTTCATGTTCACGGACGGCGTCACGGAGGCAATGAACGCCCGGGACGAACTTCTCGGCGAAGCGGAGCTCGAGGACATCCTCGCCGAGGCCGCCGGCAAGGGTGCGGCGGAGATCGTTCGCTATGTGATCAAGGAGCTCTACGAACACGTGGGACATGCGCCGCAGTCGGACGACATCACCTGCCTGGCGCTCAAGTATCTGGGGCACTGAAGGTGAGAGGAACGACACGTCCCGGCTCCGCCATCCTCCTGACAGTCGCCTTCGGCGCGGGGTGCGGTGCGGGCGAACCGAATTCCGGAGCGGAAGAGGTCACGCCGCCCGACGTGCTCTTGGAGCCCTCGGCGGCGGCTCAGGACGTTGCGACGACCAGGGGCATCTTCCCCGACTCGATCATTTTCGGGCAGTCCGCCGCCTTGAGCGGGCCGGCCGGGGATCTCGGCCGGAGCATGCACCTGGGCGTGCTCGCAGCCTTTGAGGAAGCCAATCGGGGCAGGGGGGTTAACGGAAGGCTGCTGAAGCTCAGAGTGGCCGACGACGGCTACGAACCCGAACGTGCGATCACCAACACCGCCGCGCTCCTGGAAGAAGGCGTCTTCGCCTTGATCGGCGCGGTCGGGACACCGACCTCCAACGCGGCCGAGCCCATGGCTTCCGCCGCCGAAACACCATACATCGGACCGTTCACCGGCGCCGAGTTTCTCCGGCAGGCCAGGCCTTGGGTGGTGAATGTCCGCGCCTCCTACTACCAGGAGACCGAAGAGATGGTCGCGCGCCTCACCGACGACCTCGGCGTCCGACGAATAGCCGTCCTCTATCAGGACGACAGCTACGGAAACGCGGGCCTCCAGGGAGTCAGGAGCGCCATGACCTCGCGCAGCATGCAACTCGTGAGCGAGGGCACATACGTGCGCAACACGAGCGCGGTGCGGCGAGCCCTATTGGAGATCGACGAGTCGGACCCTGAAGCGGTCATCGTCATCGGGGCCTACCGGCCGGTGGCCGATTTCATCCGATGGGCCCGGAAGGTCGGGTTGGACGCGATGTTCGTGAACATCTCCTTCGTGGGGAGCAACGCTCTGCTGCAGGAGCTCGGCAGGGAAGGGGAGGGGATCGTGGTCACGCAGGTCGTACCCTACCCCTGGGACACCTCGATTCCGGTGGTGGCTCGCTATCACGAGGCTCTTGCGGCGGTGGACCCGGATGCGAACCCGGGTTTCGTCTCGCTCGAGGGCTACCTGGCGGGCCTGCTCACCGTGGAAAACCTGAGGAGGTCCGGACTCGATCCGACGCGAGAGGATTTCGTCGAAGCCCTGCGCACCGCCAGCCCGATCGACCTGGGCGGCTTCGAGGTAAGGTACGGACCGCAGGACAACCAAGGCTCCGACCGAGTGTTTCTGACCGAGATTCGCGGCGGCAGATTCGTACCTCTCTCCAGATTGAGACGATGAGCGAAGAACGGCTTTCTCTCGTGGTCCGAGGGCGGGAGTGGTATCGGGAGAAATTTTCCGAGCGGAACTTGCGCAAGCTCGACGAACGGTTGCAGGTTTGGTTCACTTGGGTTCTCGACCGTCTTCCCAAACCCCTGGCACGGCGGCTGCGGCAGCAGACGGACGGACGGTTCGGGATCGGCCCGCAGGTGCGTACCGGACTGGGCCTCGGCGTCCTCCTGACCTTGACGGCGAGCGTCGTGGCTCTCGGCTTCATGCTCGCGGTGAACCAGCACCACCGGGAGATCGCGGATGTCCAGGTTCCCGGCCTGGTCGCCGCGTTCGAGGTGAGAGATCTGAGTCGGCAACTGATCGGCGTTTCTCCCCGATTCGCCGCCTCCGACAACCAGGAGGCCCTTTCCATCGTCAAGAGCGACATTCAGGTTTTGGGTGACGAGCTGCGCTTCTGGATCGACGAGCTGGTGAGCAGCGGGTCGGAGTCGGATCGCAACGACAAGATCGCGGATCTGGCCGCTAACCTCCTGATGAACCTGGACGCCATCGGTTTGACGACCGAGGTGCGCATGGCGCAGCGGATCCAGCTCGAGGAAAAGGTCGCGGAGGTGGAACAGGAGCTGCTCGAATTCGGATCCTACATGGAGGACGCCAAGGACCGGCAGTACTTCTTCATCGTCACCGGATGGCGGAGCCTCGGCGATGTCGCGCCCGTTTCCATGGGGCTGCGCCGGTCGTCGGCCGAAGTCGACAACTACTCCGCGCTTCTCAACGCCGACGCCTCGACCAACAGCATGGTCACCCTCATGCTGCAGGCGGCCACCGAACCTACGTCCGAGAATCTGCTCGCGAACCGGGAACGGGTGAACACGGAACTCGCCGACGTCGAACGCCATCTCTCGGATCTGGATGGGCCCTTGGCCGACGATCTGGCCGGCTACCTGGAGAGGCTGGACAACCTCTACACTCTGCCGGGAGGCATCTACTCGACCCGGATCCTGGAGCTGGAAGAGATCGAGAAGGTGGCGACTCTCACCAGCGACAATCTGGCGGCGGCGGATTCGCTGGTGCTGCAGGTGGAGACTTTGCGCTCGGAAGCTCAGGCCTCCACCGAAGCCGCGACCGCGAGCTCGGCTCTCGTGGTGCGGACCGGCTTTTGGACGATCCTGGCATTCAATCTGGTCGCCGTCGTCGCCGCCATAGTCTTCGGCTGGAAGTTCTTCGGCGAACGTCTCCTCAACCGGGTCAGGCACCTCTCAGGGTCGATGGCCAGGATGTCCGGGGGTGAACTGGATGTGGAGGTCCGGATTGCCGGCAACGACGAGCTCTCCGACATGGCGGGGGCGCTGGAGGTGTTCCGCAGACACGCTATCGAGGTCCAGCGTCTGAATCTCGTGGAAAAGCTGGTGCAGGAGGTTCAGGCGAAAAACAAGGAACTGGAGCAGACGCTGTTGGACCTCGAGGAGACCCAGGAACAGGTGGTTCGCCAGGAGAAGCTGGCTTCGTTGGGCGCTCTGACGGCCGGTATCGCTCACGAGATCAGGAATCCGCTCAATTTCGTCAACAACTTCGCGGCTCTCTCCAGGGAGCTCATCGAAGAAATGCAGGAGGAGCTGGGCACGGATGGCGAAGAAGGGGCGAACGTTCCAAGCTCCGAACGGCTAGCGGAGGTGGACTGGGAGTATGTCGACGAGCTCTTCGGCGATCTGACCATGAACGTGACCAAGGTCCGGGAGCACGGCATGAGGGCGAACCGGATCGTCGAAGGCATGCTCGCCCACTCCCGGGAGGAGACTGCCGATCCCGAGCCGGTCAAGGTGAACCAACTTCTGGACGAATACGCCAAGCTGGCCTACCACGGTCTGCGCGCCACCAACCCGGAGTTCAACGTCACGCTCGTTCGCGAGTTCGACGATAGCGCCGGCGAAATGACCGCGATCGCGCGCGACCTGAGCAGGGTTTTCCTCAACATCATCACCAACGCCTGCCATGCGACCGACTCCCGGCGCCGGCAGGAGAAGGGGGGTGGCTATTCGCCGACCATCACGCTCTGCACGGAGGGACGCGACGACGAGGTCGTGGTGGCGATCCGCGACAACGGCACCGGCATGCCTCCCGAGGTTCTGGAGAAGATCTTCGATCCGTTCTTCACGACCAAGAAGGGGACCGAGGGAACCGGGCTGGGGCTATCGATCACGCATGAGATCATCCAGGAGCACGGCGGCAAGCTGGAGGTGGATACCGAGGTCGACGAGTTCACCGAGTTTCGCATCACCCTGCCGAGGGTCCACCTGAAGCCGGCTGCGGCGTAAGCTTCCTACCTGATCCTCGCCACCACCACCGTCGTGGGCGCCTGCGCCGTGATCCGCACCAGCATCGCGTCGTTGATGCCGGTCGCTTGGAAGTCGTGGAAGCGAAATCCCGACGGCCCGGATCGGCCTTCGATGCGTCGGTCTCCGAACTCCAGGTGGTTCTGCGTGTCGCCGGCGGTCACGGGCCAGGGGTACTCTCCGCTGGGATCGAGCACTGCGGGAGAACCGAAGATCTGAGTGATGCTCGAAAGTTCGTAGGAGGTGATTCGAGGGGCCTGCCGCTCAGGGTGTGATCCGTCGAAGGACATCGCCGCGATCAGGTCGGTGAGCATCTCGTCGTATCTTCTGCCCGTGGCCGCCTCGATCCCGGGTATCCCCGTAACCAGAGTGGGACCGGAGAGCAGCTTGAGGAGCTCGCCCGCATTGCCCTCGCCGTAGCCGTCGGCCAGGAATCGCGTGGCATGCCACCCGGATGCGTAAATGCTATGCCACTGGTGAGCGCCGTCGGGATTTACGACCAGGCTGTTGGGATGTGTCGAGAGGTGGATGATGGCGCCTGCGAGCTGATTGACGAGAGCGAAGGACGAACGCCTCCATTCGCAGGGCATGGGTGTGCAGAGATGCTCCCCAAGGATGCCGAGGTCCACTCGGGCGTCGATTTCCGGCCCTCCTTCCGCAGCCCACTGGTACCGGGAGCTGAGCTCGGCCGCGACCTCCGCTCGTCCCTCCTCGATCCAATTCGGATGCAGATCCTGTCCGGACGCCAGGCGATGATGGAGCGCCACGATATGCTGCGCCTCGTGGGCCAGTGTTCCAAGTATGAACCAGCCGGGATCGCTGTCGTCCACGGCGTTGGCGATGCTGTCGTTCAGAAAGATGTATTCGCCGACGTTCGATCCGGCGCAACTGCTCTTGGGGAGGAAATGTCCGGTCCAGACGAGTCCGGAGATCGAGTCGCCCAAAGACGACGCCGTAGTCACGACGATGCGTCCGTTCCCGTCGATATCGGAGACGGCGCCGAAGTTGTCGGCGATCATCGGGGCGACGGCGGACTCGTAGTAGGAGGTGAGCTCGTTCGCGGTGACGGTGGACATGGGCGAAACCGCCCACCTCGCGCTGTCCTGGTAGACCGAGATATGGTCGTTGTAACCGATGAGCAGGTGAGGCTCGGAGCTCGCCGAGCACCGAAGAGTCGAGTTGATCGCCCGCCGCGCGGGCGGGGCAGGGAGGTGGTCGGTCCGCGCTCCGACGGGCGAGGTCGGGATCCGGCCCGCCCATTGTCCGAACTCCGCTTGAGCTTCCTCCATCGAGCGCATGTGCGCCCGACGAGTGGCGGCCTGGACGCGAAGGTTGCCGACGATGACGCTGCCGTCGAGGTCGCCGAACCGATCCGCCGGGCGGCGGGGCGTCCGTGCTGACGGGTTCGAACCGGCCGGGGCCGCGACGACCGGGCCGGCCGCCGAGACCGTGCGTCTGGTTTCGACGATAACGCTGTGGACGTCGGCCGCGTTCTCGGTCGCTATCGGTCGCGTGACGGCGATGCGGTAATAGTCGGCGGTGGTCCGAGACCGCAGGAGCAGGCATTCGTCGCCACCTGTCACCATGTGCTCGCCGGGAGCGAGCGAGACTTCGGTGCGGTCCTCGCAGAAAGAGCCGGTCACTGTGATCGAACCGGAGCCGGTGAGTCCGTCGAAACTTGCCGAGATGGTGACGACGCCGACGCCGACGGCCGTCACCAGGCCGGAAACCGAGATCGAGGCCACGTCGGCCGCCGAGCTCGACCAGGTCGGGTTCAGGTTCTCGGTGGAGCCGTCTGAATAGGTGCCTTGGGCGGAGAGCTGCTGCGTCTGACCGATCTCCAGCGTGAGGTCCGACGGAGAGATGGTGATCCGAGTCAGCGTCGGCTCCTCGGGAGGCGGTTCGGTGGTGTCGCCCGAGCAGGCGAGGGACGCGACGCCGACCAGGGTGAAGAGCAGAGGTTTGATCCGAGTCATCGGGTATCGGTCGCTCCTTGAAGGTTGCATGTGGATCAACTTCGGAGAAACAGCCGTCGCGGTCAACCTCCGGTCTCGGTCCTCCGCGACCTCCGGTATTGGCGTAAATTCCATCACCGCATCAGCAGGGAATCACTTGCACCTCGAGAGGAACGACATGTCGAAGCGCCACCCGGGCTCCCGCCGCGTCCGGCACACCCACTCGCAGGACCCGGACACAGTCTTCGTGGAAAAAGCCTCCGCGGTCGTCGGCTGGATCCGCTCGCACCAGAATCTGGCGACGGCGGCGGTGATCGTACTCGCCGTGGCTGTCGCGGGCGTGTTCTACTTCCGCGACCAGGAGCGTCAGGTAACGGCCCTGGCCAGGGACGAGCTCGCTCTCGCGCACTCTCTGTTGGCCCAGGCGGACGAGGAAGGCGCGAAGGCCAGTCTCGTCTCGCTGCTTGAAAACTTCGGCGGCACCGCCCACGCGCCGGAAGCTCGTTTGGTCCTGGGAGAGCTCTACCTCAACTCCGACGACTCCGAACAGGCGGTCGTGGTGCTCGATCCGGTAGGCAGATCGCCGAGTTCGCCCATCGAGCTCCAGGCGGCCGCCCTCCTCGCCGCCGCTCTCGAACAGGAAAACGAGCCCGATGAAGCGGAGACCCTGTATCTCGAAATCGCAGATCGCGCGGAGCTGGCTTACCAGAAGCGCGACGCGTTCGCCGCCGCCGCCCGTCTCCGAGTCGGACGCGGCGACCTCGCCGGTGCGGCGGCGCTCTACGAGGAGATCCTGGCGAGCTTCGAGGATAACGACCCTGACCGCGGCCGCTACGTGATGCGGCTGGAAGGGCTGCGGACGGCGATGGGGAACTGAAGGGAGCCCCCGAGCCCACTCCTTCCTTGGGGACCCCACCCCAGCTCGATAATGTCCGCGTGGCCGGTGAACGCGCATCAGGGACCCCGAGGAACGTGTGCGGACCAGCTGGTGGCTGCATGCGAAGTCGACGTTCTCACCGCACGTGAAAGTATTACATTGCGACAGGTGTTTTTTCGTGCTTTCCCACCATCTTTCCATCTCTCGTAAACTCAACCGGGAGCCCATCATGACTACGACACAACCCACGAAGTCTATTGGGGTGGCCATCCTGCTTTGGTGGTTCACGGGTCTGTTCGGAGGCCACAGGTTCTATCTGGAGCGGGAACACGCCAAGACCATGCTGGCACTAGGTATCGGCGGCTTTGTCCTGCTGGGTCTAGGTATCGTCGGCCTCCTGCCGTTTCTCTTCGTGGGAGCTGCAGTACTTGCGGCAGTTGGTGTTTGGGAGCTGATAGATGTTTTTTCCCTTTCCAGGTGGGTCAGGGAGAGCGGAACGGCCGCCCAACATTGAACGCTCCCGCTGAAAACCGAGAGAACCAACGAAACCCGGTTCAAGAGGGTGGAGGCCCTGTTGGGCAGGCCCGCAGGAAGGTAATTCGGTGTTCTCCGGAACAGGGGCGGTCTTGAGGGTTTTCCGGCGAACTGACTCGCCGGAAAAGTTTCCGGGTGCCGGGGACAGGGAGCCCAGCCGGTACGCCTGAACCGGGTTACCAGGGTCGCCGGGGTCGGCCAAAGTGCGGTTCACGCCGGTTCGACTCCAACTTGCGGTGAGCGAGTACATGCAGATCTCGCTTAACGACGGCCGCGCTCTTCCGGCCACCGACAAGCCGTGGCACTGGTCCTGCGGACCTCGAACTTCGCCATCGTGTCCTTGAAGCCGAGAAGAAGACGGTCCTTGTCGTCGTTCGGATCGCAGACCCCGTGTTGGTCGAGGATCAGCGTACGGGCGATGCCCTCAAGGGGAGGGGGGATCCGACCTGCGTGGGATCCAGCCAAAAACACAGAAAGTCACATAATGCATCTTATGCGAACCAAGCTTCTCTCCTCGAACCTCGGGACGTCATGGAGTCCGGGGTCGGATTTCGAAGTGTTTGGATATGTTTCGTATATCCTGCCCGTAACGGCGGTATCTTGTACCGGTTGCCTTCGCCCTCTCCCGGCAGCGCTTCGCCAACGAACCCGGTGACCTGACTTCCTTGCGACGTTCCGGACCCCGTTCCCTCTCACCAATCCTCATGCGCCCCGACATCGAGATCGCCCAGGCCCACGCTATCCGCCCCATCGCCGAGATCGCCGAAAAAGTAGGCCTCGGCGGTGACGAGATCCTTCGCTACGGCGATTACAAGGCCAAGGTCCCGCTCCA
The DNA here is from genome assembly GCA_021295815.1 of Gemmatimonadota bacterium. Lineage (NCBI taxonomy): Bacteria > Pseudomonadati > Gemmatimonadota > Gemmatimonadota bacterium. The sequence goes on from JAGWBQ010000006.1 coordinate 50,688, forward strand.
GGTCGCGGACGAGCGCCCCGACCGGGACGCCAAGCTCATACTGGTTACCGGTGTGAGCCCGACGATGGCCGGCGAAGGCAAGTCGACCATAGCGGTTGGGCTCGCCGACGCCCTCGCCCTTCGCGATCGGAATCCGGTTCTCTGCATTCGCGAACCCTCGCTGGGGCCGGTCTTCGGAATCAAGGGCGGCGCGGCCGGCGGCGGTTACTCGCAGGTGGTTCCGATGGAGGACATCAACCTGCATTTCACAGGTGACTTCCACGCCGTCACTTCGGCGCACTCGCTGCTTTCGGCGATGCTCGACAACCACCTCTTCCGTCCCAACTCCACCGAGCTCGACCACAGGCGGGTCACGTGGCCCCGTTCGATCGACATGAATGACCGCGCACTGCGCAAGATCGTCGTGGGTCTTGGAGGGCCGCTCGGAGGCATCCCGCGGGAAGAGAGCTTCGTGATCACGGCCGCTTCCGAGGTAATGGCCATTCTCTGTCTGGCGCGGAATCTGGCGGACCTCGAGGAGAGGCTGGGCAGGATAATCGTCGGGTACACGAGAGCGCGCACGCCGGTTCACGCGAGGGACATCGGCGCTCACACCGCGATGGCGATCCTGCTCCGGGATGCGATGAATCCGAATCTGGTCCAGACCTTGGGAGGGGTGCCCGCGTTCATTCACGGCGGACCTTTCGGGAACATCGCGCACGGCTGCAACTCGCTGGCGGCGACCCGCTCGGCTCTCAAGCTTGGCGACGTGGTGGTGACCGAAGCCGGGTTCGGGAGCGATCTGGGCGCCGAGAAGTTCTGCGACATCAAGTGCCGACTCGGCGGCCTCGTCCCTGACGCCGCAGTGATCGTCGCGACCATTCGAGCGCAGAAGATGCAAGGAGGCGTCGCCTACTCCGATCTCGGGAACGAGAACGTCGACGCCCTGCTCCGCGGAGCCGAAAACCTTCTCGGCCATGTGGACAACATTCGCCGGTTCGGCATTCCCGCCGTCGTCGCCGTGAACCGCTTCACCCAGGATACCGGCGCGGAGGTCGCCGCCCTTCTGGGGATGCTTGCCGACCGCGGCATCCGCGCGGTGGAGGCGAATCCCCACGGCGGTGGCGGTCCGGGCTGCGTGGACCTGGCCGATGCGGCCTTCGAGCTCGCGCACTCGGGCGAGTGCGACTTCAACCTTCCCTACTCCGACGACGAGCCGCTCACCGCGAAAATCGAAGCCGTTGCCGGAAGGGTCTACGGGGCCGACGGCGTGGACTATCTGCCGGGGGTCACCGACGAACTCGACCGGCTTGAGACGTTCGGCATGGCCGACGCTCCGGTCTGCATCGCCAAGACGCAGTACTCCTTCTCCGACAACCCCGCCCTCCTCGGCCGTCCGAGCGGGTTCCGCATAACCGTCAGGGAGGTGACCCCGTCCGCAGGAGCGGGCTTCGTCGTGGTCAAGACCGGAGACGTCATGACCATGCCCGGTCTTGCGGCCGTGCCCTCGGCCATGCGCATGGCGCTCACGCCGGACGGCGAGATCACCGGGTTGGCGTAGCGCCGCGGGCTTCCCCGTCCCTGCCCCGGAGCTCCCGCGCGGTGGCCGCGGGGCCTATCGGCTTGTGCGCGTGTCCTTCCATCCCCTGACCTTTCGGTAGACCTTTCGCACGAAGGCCCGGCGTTTTTTCGCTTTCATCTGGGCGATCCCCGCGCTCGTGAACCTGCCGTCGTCGGTCACCTCCCGAAGGACTTTGATTCCGTCCGGCGGGGGCGGAAGCGGTTCCAGTTCCTCCTCGAGTTCGATCTCCAACAGCTCGAGGCCGTCGAGAGAACCCAGGAAACGGTCCAGTTCCCAGCGCCCGAGCCGCCAGCGCACCTTCTCGATCACCGCCCGGCCGGCCGCGGCGAAAAGCGCGTCGGCCACCGCAGCGTTCACGACCGACTCCGCCTCGGTCCGCCGCACGCCGGCACCCGACTTGCTGGTCACGACCGGTCCGCGTTCTTCACCGACGCGGATGCGTACCACGGGATCCACCGAGCGGACGTAGCCCTGTCGGAACAGCCTTCCCTCTCCCAATCTCGTCCAGGCCGCCGAGCTGACGCGGACGAGAAAGCGCCTCTCGATCTCGAGTCCGTCACGCCCCGGGGCCGATGACGTATCTTCGGAATCTTTACGGATTACGATCCCCTCGGGAAGAGCCGAAGCCTCCATCGCCTTCACAACCGCCCGGTGAGCTGTCGCAGTCTGAGCCACCAGACGCGCCATATCGCCTCGCGAACGATCTTCTTGGAGAGCTTGGACTCCCCGGAATCCCGCTCCGTGAAGAGAATGGGAATTTCGATCCAGGTGAAGCCCCTGCGCCAGGCTCGGAACTTGAGCTCGATCTGGAACGAATACCCGTTGGAACGGACCCGATCGAGCTCCACGGATTCCAGCACGCGCCGGTTCCAGGCGTTGAATCCGCCCGTGGCGTCGCGGATAGGCAGTCCGGTGATGGTGCGGGCGTAGAGCGAGCCGAAGAACGAGATGAGCAGGCGGCTCATGGGCCAGTTGGAGACGGTGACTCGGCCTTCCGCGTAGCGGGAACCGACCACGAAGTCGTGGTCCGTAAGCGCACGGATCATTCCCGGAAGGGAGTCCGGCGGGTGGGAGATGTCCGCGTCCATCTCGAAAATCGCGTCGTAGTCGCGTGCCAGCCCCCACTTGAAACCGGCCAGATAGGCCTTGCCGATCCCTTCCTTGCCGAGCCGGTGGAGGACGTTGAGCCTAGGCTCCGCCGCCGCCATTTCCTCGGCGATCTCGCCCGTGCCGTCCGGCGACGAATCGTCCACCACCAGGATGTCGATGCGCGGATCCTGAGCCAGAACGAGCGGCACCTTGCGCGGTACGTTGTCGCGCTCGTCGTAGGTAGGGATGACGATCAGTATGCGCGCGGGTCCTCTTCGCGGCGTGGCGGTGGCGCTCACGTAACCTCCGAAAGGCTGATGCGATCTGGGCGGGAGTAGGTGTTGAAGGAGCGATCGGTGGTGAATCCGGCGAGGGTCATGCCGAACTCCCTGGCGAACTCCACGGCGAGGCTCGACGGAGCGCCGACCGCAACGACCGCGGGCATGCGCGCCATCGCCGCCTTCTGCATGATTTCGAACGAGGCCCTGCCGGAGACGACGATCCCCAAGACCGGTCTTCGTCGGTTCGGACCTTCCCGGAGGCCGGTGGAGCTGTTCGGTTCGGCGAGGTCGATGTCACCCCTCATCGCCAGAGCCCCGACAACCTTGTCCACAGCGTTGTGTCTGCCCACGTCCTCTCGGGATACGAGGATCCTTCCGTCGGCGTCGAAGGCGGCGGCGGCGTGGATGCCTCCGGTCGCCTGGAAGACGGGCTGGGAGGCGCGCAGATCGGCGGGCAGAGCGGAGACGACCCGGGCGGGCAGGTCGAATTCGATGCCGTCCAGGTTCTCGCAGCCGAGATTCTGGACCGCTTCCAGCGACGCCTTGCCGCAGACGCCGCACGAAGAGGTGATGTAGAAATTGCGAGCGAGCGAACTCGGGTCGAACGCGCCCGGGTCGCTGAGCGTGACCGACACCACGTTGTACTCCTGGGGCGATACCTTCGCGCAGTAGCGTACGCCCCCTATGGCGGCGGCGCTCGAAACCACGCCCTCGGTGAGGAGAAAGCCGGCGGCGAGATCGAAGTCGTCCCCGGGAGTGCGCATGGTGACCGCGACGGGGGTTTCGCGCTCCACGCCCGATCCCTCCCTCCATTCGAGCCTGATCTCCATGGGCTCCTCGGTCGCTACCCGATCCTCCGGCGTCCTGACCGCTCCCTCCTCCACCCGGTTCACGCGCACGCGTCTGGACCGCCCTGGTTTCATGTCGTCTCCGCTTGCCCGCCGTTAGGGGTCTGGGATGTGGTGCCTGGAAACCTACGCAGGAAATATAGGTCAGGCAGACACCTTCCCTGCAGGTCAGGCAGACACGTTCCCGCAGGTTCGCGGCACCGCTCGGACTTTGTGAGTCGGCTACCGGCGCCCTGAGCAGGAGCTGTCGCGACCCTGGCGCGCCTGGGGCGCGGGACCGGGAGAGGGCGTCGCGCGGCGAAGAGCGGATAGCAGGCGAGCCACGAACACGGCCTGTACGCCAAGCTCGTCCCGCTCGATGAACGCCGCGAGTCCATCCGGTCCCAGAGCGCCAGGCCAATGAAACTCGGCTTCGTCAAAGGTGCCCACATACGTGCCGTCAGACGAGAAGACGTCGATCGGTCCATCCTCCTGCACGGGCTCCTCGCCGTGACGGCGCACCCAGATCTCGCCGTTCCAACCGGCCCGGACGTCCGTGACTACCGGCACCTCCGCGAAAAACCTCATGTCTTCGATAGCCTTCATTAACGGGTCCAACACCAACTCCGACCCACCGAAGTCCTCCTCTGCCTTCTTCCGCCGCTGTTCCTGCATCTCTCGGCGAATCGGTGCGTCAACGACGACCGGTGCGATCGGACGGCACACGACTCCGGTTACGCTCCCGGCCGGATCGAGGATCTTGACCTCGTATGCGGAGGAATCCACGACGAGCAAACCCCCGCCCGGCAGCCGGTCCATCTGCAACTGCGGAAAAAACGCTTCGGCAGTCTCCGGCTGGCCGGTCATGGTGGAATAGGTGATCTTGAATGTCACACCATCGCGAAGCCCTTGCTCCGCCGACCGCCATGCTTGGTAGAATGGTTCGGTCCTAACCGAGTTGTCCTCGAACACGACACGTTCGATCATCCGCGTTCGACCCGAGTCGGTAGGCACGGCCAGGAATGCCGCGTCCGAACGATTCGACGGTGTCAGGGGCGGTCGAATCCATGGTGCGGACGCGTCCACACCAACCCGAACGGCAGTCCGAAATTGCCCTGTACCGGTGAACAGCTTGAATGCCTGGTGAGACCCGTCGTAGACGGTGAGCCCGCCGTCATGTCCGACGAGGACCGTATGAATGAACCGGAACTCGCCCGGCCCGTCGCCTTCGTCGGCAAGTTCATGGACCAGCTCGCCGCCGGGGCCCACGACGACGACCCGCTTGGCTCGGCGGTCGTGAACGACGACCCCGCCGTGGGGAGTAAAGGCCACGGTCCTGACTGAGCCGAACGCGTCCCATCCGGTCGCCGACAGTTCCCCCGACCCGCCACAATTCCTCGAATCCGTCGAGAGGGATCGGACGATCTGCAGCCCCCGCGCCGGTTCCTGTGCGGCAAGCGTCGTCCCGAACCACAGCACCAACGCACAAGGTACGAACCGCCCGAGTCGGATCACGACTGGAAACCTAGGCGATTTCCAACCCAAGCGGCCAGCGAACGGTCAAGCCCCTTCTCCCGCACCAAAGTCTGATACGAATCGGAATCCACGACAGCCCACGGCGTCTGAAATCGTGGAATAAGCCATCGAGCTAGGAAGTCGCTTCGCAGGTGAGTCGCATGTCGCCTGAGTCGTAAAACGTTGTCACCACGGCCCCGTCCGGCCTCGCCCCACTTACCTGAAAACTCCGTCTTGCCAGATCGAGCCACGCCCCTTCATTAGGCGGCGGGCCTCGTGGTCACGAACCGTTTCCCGGTTGGCTCGATCACCGAGGCGCGATGGTTGGCTTGGCGATTCTTGGGTTCTCGGTCTCCCAAGGGGGGAGGCGTGTCAGGTCACCGTGGATCCTTGGTGACGGTCTTGTCTGCGTTCCAGTCCGTCCCTCGCAATGCGGGAAGTACGACGTTGCACACGTCTTGGGTCAAGCTCTTCCATTTTCCCGTTGCTGCATCGACGATCACGGGGACCAAGCCACCGAGCACGCCGCCTTCGAGCTGGCCCGGCCCGGCTCGGTCCCGAATTTCGCACGGGAAGGGATGGATGTAAGATAGATTAGGCAACCGCGCCTCCGTTCCACCCGCGAACCCCTCCGCCCACCAGATGCAGAGCCTCCCGTCGCGACCGACTGATCTCGAGCTGATCGAACGCTGGAGGGGAAGAAGCGGACCGCTCCTGCCGCTGCTTCACGAATTCCACGCGCGGGACGGCCATCTGTCCGAATCGGCGCTCTCCGCCGTCTCCGAGGGGCTGAAAATCCCCATCGCCGAGCTGTACGGCACCGTCACCTTCTATCACCACTTCGCTCGCGAGCCGGGCGGCCACGCACGCCCCAGGGTGTGCACGGGACCGGTTTGCGCGCTTCGAGGAGCCGAAGGGGTCATCACCGAGCTCCGTGCCCGAGACGAGCGTCCGACGGCGATGGCGTGTCCGGGCCGGTGCGACCTGCCGGTTCCGGTGCTTCGAGGAGACTCGGTGTTCGAGGGTCGGCCCGGGACCGGGCTAGATCCCTCCCCTTCACCGCTGCCTCCGCCTCCGGTCGAGGGCGTGACCGAGTGCGTCTTCGCCGAGATCCGAAGACCGGGACGCGCGACCCTTGCCGGATACCGGGAAAGCGGCGGCTACCGGGCGTTGGAGAGGGTCGGATCCGGGATGTCGGGGGATGAGATCATCGCCGCCGTCGACTCGAGCGGCCTGGCCGGGCGCGGTGGCGCGGGCTTCCCGACCGGGCGCAAGTGGCGTGCGGTTGCCGATGCGCCGGGACATCCGAAGTCGGTGATCTGCAACGCCGACGAAGGCGAACCCGGCTGCTTCAAGGACCGGGCTCTTCTCGATCTCGACCCTCACGCCGTCATCGAAGGCATGGCCATAGCGGCCCGCGCCACCGGCGCCCTCATCGGCATCATCTACCTGCGCTACGAATACCCGGACACCTTGGGGACGCTGGAACGGGCGCTAGAAGAGGCGCGGGAGGCAGGCTATCTGAGCCGCGCGCCCGTGGTGGATTCGCCGGCTGGCGACGCCGGCCCGCCCGGGAGCGGCGGATTCAACATAGAGGTCAGGCGCGGAGCCGGAGCCTACATCTGCGGCGAAGAGACCTCCATGCTCAACTCGATAGAGGGCAAACGCCCCTTCCCTCGCGAGCGTCCTCCCTTCCCCGTCACCCACGGCTACAACGACCTGCCCACGGTGGTGAACAACGTCGAGACCCTGGCTTCCGTTCCTCCCATCCTCGCGCGCTCCGACGGCGCCGCTTGGTATCGGGCTCTCGGCCGGGCGGGAAATGCCGGCACGAAGGTGATCAGCCTGTCGGGCGACATCCGACGTCCCGGCAACTACGAGATTCCGCTCGGCTATCCGCTGGCCCGGTTGCTGGAGGAGGCAGGCGGCCCGCCCGCCGGACGTTCGTTCCAGGCGGCGACCATGGCCGGGCTCTCGGGCGGCTTCCTCTCCCGGGACGAGATCGAGGAGGTCACGCTCGACGAGCCCTCCATCCGAGCGAAGGGTAGCTTTCTGGGCGCCGGCGGCATAATGCTCTTCGACGACTCCCGGGACATGATCGAGGTCACGCGGGGGGCGATGGAGTTCTTCGCGGAGGAATCGTGCGGCAAGTGCTTCCCTTGCAGAATAGGCACCGTGCGTCTGGTCGAGAGGCTGTCCGACGACGGGCCCGACGACCTCGCCGCCTGGCTCGAAGAGGTGGACGATCTGAATCGGACTATGAAGGAAACGAGCGCCTGCGGGCTAGGCCAGGCCGCCCCCCTGCTAACCGAGAGCCTCGTGCGTAAGTTTCCGGAGCGTGTGGAAGTCCACGTCGCCGGTGGCCCCGGCGCCATTGGAGGAGAATCGTGATGGGATCGAAAGGAACGGCGGCTGCGGAGCCGCGTGTGAACGGATTGAACGGCGCGAACGGATCGAACGGATCGAACGGCGCGAGAAGGGCGCCCCCGCCCAAGCTGGAGATCGACGGCGAAAGGGTCGCCTTCACACCCGGCGAGACCATACTCGAGGTCGCCGCCCGGAACGGCCGCTTCATTCCGACGCTGTGCTACGATCCCAGGCTGGAGCCTTTCGGCGGCTGCCGGCTCTGTGTCGTGGAATTGGAGGGTGCGCGCAACCCGGTGGCCTCGTGCGCGGCGAAGGCGAACGACGGTATGCGGGTCCGTACTCGAACCCCTCGCCTGGAGAGCCACCGGCGCACGATCATGGAGATGGTGGCGTCGGAAAACCGCGATCTCGACGTGGATCCGCTTCACGGCTACGCCTCCCAGGAAATGAGCGAACTCCTCGACCGCTACGATGCCCGGACCGGTCGCTTCCGAGGCGTCCGCTCGGGAAGCTCGCGAGAAGACGACGACAACCCGTTCATCAAGCGCGACTACGACAACTGCATCGCCTGCTACCGCTGCGTGCGGGTCTGCGCCGAACAGGAAGGCGACTACGCCATCACCGCAGCGGGCAGAGGATTCGACACGCACATCGCTACCGAGTTCGACGGCCTGCTCAAGGACTCCTCGTGCACCTTCTGCGGTCAGTGCGTCCAGACCTGTCCCACCGGCGCGTTGGGCGACCTGAAGGCGCTCGCGCACCGCGACCTTCCCGGGGAGACCAAGACCACGAGGACGGTTTGCACGTATTGCGGCGTAGGCTGCGCGGTGGACGTTCTCAGCCGAGACGACAGGATCGTGGGCGTGCTTCCGGCGATGGACGGACCGGCCAACGAGGGAGCTCTCTGCGTCAAGGGCCAGTTCGCGTTCGACTTCGTTCACCACGCCGACCGCCTCAGGACGCCCTTCGTGCGAGATCCGGAGAACGGCGAGCTCCGCTCCGCCACCTGGAACGAGGCGCTGGACCGTGCGGCCCAGGGCATCGGAGACGCGGTGAAGAAGCACGGAAGAAGGTCGGTGTACGGCATCGCGTCCGGCAGGGCTCCTCACGAGGCGGCCTACATGATGCAACGCCTCATCCGGGGAGGGTTCGGCACCAACAACATCGACAACTGCAGCCGTGCCTGACACGCTCCCACGGTCGCCGGTCTGGCGACGAGCATCGGACTGGGAGCCATGTCCAACCCTCTCCGCGACATGGACAAGCCCGATGTGATCTTCTGCATCGGCACCAACATGACCGAATGCCATCCGGTCGCCGCCACGCGGCTGAAAAAGGCCCTCCGGCGCGGCGCGAAGATGATCGTGGCCGATCCCCGGCGCATCGTCCTCGCCGAACTGGCCGACCTCTACCTGCCCATCCGCGTGGGCTCCGATGCCGCGCTCCTGCTGGCCATGGCCCACGTGATCGCTCGCGAAGGGCTGGTCCGGGAGGCGTTCGTGGACGGTCGCACCGTGGGTGCGGCGGAATTCCTCGACCACGTGGCTCGCTTTCCTCCCGAGTGGGCCGCACCGGTCTGCGAGGTTCCGGCCGCCGACATCGAGAGGGCGGCGCTCATGTACGGGGCAGCGGATCGCGGAGCCGTCTACTACACCCTCGGGATCACCGAGCACATCTGCGGCGTCGACAACGTGCAGAGCCTGTGCAACCTCGCGCTCATGACCGGAAACATCGGTCGCGAAGGCACCGGCGTGAATCCGATGCGCGGCCAGAACAACATCCAGGGCGCCGGGGACTCCGGTGCGCTGCCGAACAACTTCTGCGGATTCCAGGGAGTCGTCGTTCCCGAGCACCGCGACAAGTTCAGCGCCGCCTACGGACGCGAGATCGATCTCGAAGAGGGAATGACCAAGATCGCGGCGCTCGAACACTGCGGCGGCCGGATACGGGCCATGGTCATAGACGGCGAGAACACGGTGGTAACCGATCCCGACCGGAAACACTGCCAGCACGCGCTCGAGTCGCTCGACTGCCTCGTCGTGATCGACATCTTCATGACCGAGACCGCCAAGCTGGCCGACGTGGTCTTCCCGGCGACGGCGTGGGGTGAGACCGACGGCGTTTGCGCGAACACCGAACGGCGAGTGCAGCGTCTGAGGGCCGCGGTCCCGCCGGCCGGCGAGGCGAAGCCGGACTGGTGGATCATCTCGCGTCTGGCTCGGCGGATGGGTTTCGAAGGGTTCGATTTCGACTCCGCCAAGGAGGTCTTCAACGAGCTCTGCTCGCTATCTCCCACTTACGCGGGTCTCGACTGGGACCGGATCGCCGACGGAGCCTTCCATTGGCCGGTTCCGACTAGCGGACACCCGGGCACTCCCCGGCTTCACGAGCACGAGTTCCCGAACGGTCGAGGCATCTTCAAGCTCATCGAGTATCGCGAACCTGCCGAGGTCCTCTCCGACGAATTCCCGATCTGGCTCACGACCGGAAGACGGCTGGCCTCTTACCACACCCGCACTCAGACCGGACGCTCGGCCGGGATCGAATACCTCCTCTCCGAGGAATCGCTCGAGGTGAACCCCGCGGACGTCGCCGGACTCGGCCTCGCCCACGGCGGCTGGGCGGAGATGAGGAGCGCTCGCGGAGCGGTGCGCATCCGGGTGAAGGAGACCGATCGCTCCCCGCCCGGTACCGTGTTCGCCTCGTTCTCGTTCGACGACGTGCCGGTGAACATTCTTACCGGCGGCGGCTACGATCCCGTGACCGAGACCCCGGAGCTCAAGGTCTGCCCGGTGTCGGTGACGGCCGCAGAGTAGCGGCGGGTCCCTTGGTCCTTTGGTCCCCTACCCTTTCACGATCCAGGGATCGCTTCCGAAGGGCGTATTCGCACCGTCGGTCGAGGAGACGCTCCTGACGGCCCGCCGGGTGTCCACCAGCGCCTTCGCTCGGCCGAATACGCGTCGGTAATCGACGTCGGAGTGGTCGGCGAGGATGACGACGACGTCGTGAGCCGCCAGGGTCTCGTCGGTCAGAGGAATCGAACGCAGCTCGTCGTGGTCGCCGGTTCGCCAGACCGGCACGTGCGGGTCGTGGTAGCCGATCTCCGCTCCGTCGGCCGCGAGCAGTCGGCGGACGTCGAACGCGGGCGATTCACGCACGTCGTCGATGTCTCGCTTGTAGGCGACTCCGAGGAGGAGCACGCGCGCACCGTTCACCGGCTTCCCCGCCCGGTTGAGGACGGTGCGCACCTTGCCGGCGACGAAGGCCGGCATCTCGGCGTTGATCTCGGAGGCGAGGTCGATGATGCGGGTCCGGTATTCGAGGGTTCGCATCTTCCACGCCAGGTAGTGCGGATCGACGGGGATGCAGTGGCCACCGAGTCCGGGACCGGGCGTGAAGCTCATGAAGCCGAACGGCTTGGTGGCTGCGGCCTCGATGACCTCCCAGATGTCGACCCCGAGCTTGTCGGCGATGATCGCCGCCTCGTTCACCAGCGCGATGTTGACGGCCCGAAACGTGTTTTCCAGGATCTTCGTGAACTCCGCGGCCTCGGTCGAGGAAACCGGGACGAGTTCGGTGAGAAAGCGGGAGTAGAGCTCGATCCCCGCCTGCGCGCACTCCGGCGTGATGCCGCCGATCACCCGCGGAGTGTTGGCGGCGTCCCAGACCGCGTTGCCGGGGTCGATGCGCTCGGGAGAGAAGCAGAGGTGGAAATCGCGCCCAGCCCTGAGCCCGTCGCGTTCGAGAATCGGCCGCACCAGGTCGCGGGTGGTGCCCGGGTAGGTGGTGGACTCGAGAACTACGAGCATTCCCGGCGCGAGCGCGGCGGCGACCGCCTCCGAGGCCGCGACCACGCTGGAGACATCCGGATCTCCGGTTTTCGAGAGCGGGGTGGGCACGCAGATCGAGATCGCCGAACACTCCTTCATGCGCGTCGTATCGGTCGTCGCCTCGATGAGGCCGGCCGACACCGGGGCGGCCAAGGCCGCCGAGTCGACGTCGCCGACGTGAGACTCGCCGCGATTGACTCCGACCGCGACCTCCGGCAGGACGTCGAATCCGATCACGCGCACTCCCTTCGCGGCCGCCTTGACCGCCAGCGGCAGCCCGACGTAGCCGAGACCGACTATTCCCAGCACGGGGTTCGCTTCCGTTCGCTCGGCCACGACGCGTCAGGCCCCGCCCGAGCCGTCGGATCCGGGGTCGCGGTCCCGTCTGCGGAACTCCCTCACCTCGTGACGGAGCTGAGCCACCTGCTCGCTCACCAGCCCGAATCCGACCAGGAGCGCACCGATGGTTAGGAGGAGCGCCGAAAGGTAGAGCAGCGGCCGGTAACCGAAAGATGGCGCGACCGGCGTGAAACCCAGCGCCGAGTGGATGAAGCGCATATAGAACGACACCGCTCCGACGAGTCCGCCCGCGAAGCCGATACCGAGCCCGGCCGAGCCGAAGAAGAGGAGAGGCTTGCGCGAAAAGAAGAGGAGAAACGCGACCGAAGCTAGGTCCAGGGTGCCGACCAGCACACGCCCCAGCCCCCGGTACTTGGAGACCCCCGCCCTTCTGTCATGGAGCACGATGTCGATCTCGGTCACCGACGCCCCGCGAGCGTGGGCCAGCACGACGAAGAAACGGTGCCAATCGTGGCGTAGGACCAGCCCCTCGATGACGGAGCGTCTGAACGCCTTCATCGAATTGAGATCGGATACCGGCACCGAGAAAAGGCCTCGGGAGAGGCGGTTGTAGATCCCGGAGACCATCTTCTTGTCGTAGGCGCCGACCTTCCGTCCGGTGACTATGTCCCATCCCTCCCCGAGCTTGGCCAGAAAGCGTGGGATCTCGTCGGGCGAGTGTTGGAGGTCCGCGTCGAAGATCACGATGTGCTGCCGTTCGGTGGCCCTGATCCCGGTGAGCATCGCCTCGGTCTTGCCGCGGTTCGTGTCGTGTTCCACCACCTTCAGCGCCGCCCAGCCCTTAGCCTCTTCCCTGACCTTCGCTGCGGTCCCGTCCGTGGATCCGTCGTCGACGACGACGATCCGGCCCTCGAGGCCGTGTGCCTTCCAGGCCTTGCGCAGCTCCCGGACGAGATCGGCGGCCACCTCCACCTCGTTGAAGGCGGGGACGACCAGCGCGAAGTCCGCGGTCATTTCCCGGTCTCCGGATTTCGCTCTCTCCACGGGTCCCGGTCCGGACGCTTCCACCTCTTGGCCTTGGGGCCCAGGATATTGAACTGCAGGATCGCGCGCAGGGCCCGAACGCCGTCCCGCCAACCGATCTTCTTCCCTTCCTCGTAGGAGCGTCCGTGGTAGGAGATGGGGAGCTCGACGACCCGGGCCCTGGACTGCGCGAGGCGGGCCGTGATCTCGGGTTCGATGGTGAAGCTCCTCGCAGTCAGCGGAAGCGTGCGCAGCAGGTCGCGGCGAATGACCTTGTAGCAGGTCTCGATGTCGGTCAGTCGCAGGTTGGTGAACGCGTTGGAAACGGTGGTGATGACCCGGTTCCCGACGTGGTTCCAGTAGTAGTAGGTGTTCTGCCGAGGTCCGGTGAAGCGCGAGCCGTAGACCGCGTCCGCAAGGCCCTCGACGATGGGTGCGACCAGGCTGGGCAGTTGGACGGGATCGTACTCCAGGTCGGCGTCCTGCACCGCGACGATGTCGCCGGTCGCACGCTCGAAACCCGCCCGCAAGGCCGCGCCCTTGCCCCGGTTGCTCGGCAGGAGCACGAGAACGTCGATCAGCTCGGTGCGTTCGAGCTTCCTGAGCAGATCGCGGGTTCCGTCTACCGAACCGTCGTCCACCACTATCACCTCGAGGTCGAGCGGCAGAGTGCGCACGCGCCTAAGCAGCCTCTCCACGGTGGCGAGCTCGTTGTAGCACGGGACCACCACCGACAGCGAGACGGCGAAAAGAGCCTGCGGAAGCTCCAGCTCGCCCCCTGGGAAATCGGGGCTCGGCATGCTCCAGTGGCCGTGGGGGTCAGACATGGCCGTTCGCCTCGGGTTCCCTTCCGGCCGCCCCGACCAGGATTTCTTCCATCTTCTCGGTGGCTCTCTCCCAGGACAGCGACTCGGCGAAACTGCGCGCTCTTCGACCCATCGCCTTGCGTTCGCTCCGGTTTTCGACCAGACGACGAATGGCGGCGGCGAGTTCGCGTTCGTCGCCATGGGGGACGAGTACCCCGGTCTCGCCGTCGCGCACCGATTCTCTCAGGCCCGGAGAGTCGCTGGCGACGCTCGGCGTGGCGCAGGCTGCGGCTTCGACCACGGTTATGCCCCAACCCTCCTTCGGCGACGGAAGCACGTGCAGCCACGCGCTCCTGTAGAGTTCGAGCTTCCGGTCCTCCGACACGAATCCCAGGAAGCGGACCCGCTCTTCGAGACCGAGCTCGCCGCCGAGTCTCTCCAGTTCCCGCCGCGCGACGCCGTCTCCGGCGACGATCACGTTCACCGGGGTATCGGAGCGATCAAGCATGGCGGCGGCCCTCAGGAGGACGTCCACGCCCTTGTAGCGCGCGAGTCGACCCAGGTAGAGGACGGTGGGACGGGAGGTCCGGACCGCTTCGGGCGCGGGCGTGTAGCGTTTCGCATCCACGCCGTTGTGCACCACCGAGATAGGCGCTTTCAAGCCGCGCGCTCTCAGGTCCGCCCTGGTGCTCTCGGACACGGCGATCGCGGGCAGCCCCTTGAACACCCTCGGGATCGGGCGTTCGAGCAGCCAGGTGGCGGCGGCCAGCGCCGGGTTCGCTTCCGAAAACGCGGTTCGTCCGAAGAGATGATGGAAGAGCGGGACCACGGGCCGGCCGCACCAGAGCGGCGAGAAAAGCGGCACCTTGTTCAGGTCTTCGACCACAACGTCGAATCGCCTTGGAGCCAGGCGCTCGCGGTAATAGACCGGAGCGTGCGCCGAAAACGTGTACCTGCCGCCGGTGCGATGGATCTCCATGCCGTCGAGCTCGGCTCGCAGGGCGCCGCCGCGAAAGCCGGAGACCAGGAGCGTGACCTCGTGACCCCGCGCCGCCATGCGCCCGAAGGTCTCGTGCAAATGCACCTCGGCTCCGCCGGCGCGCGGGTTCTCGGCGTCCTGCCAGTTCATCACGAGGATCCTCAGGGATCCGGCAGCGTCCCTCACAGCCGCTTCCTCATTCGCGCAGGCCGGATGCCCAGACGATCCCGGTATTTGGCGACCGTGCGCCGAGCCACTCGGATGTCCTTCTCCGCCAGGAGGGCGGCGAGCTTCGAGTCGCTGAGAGGCTTGTCGGCGTCTTCCTGCTCGACGAGCGTCCGGATCTCCGCCTGGACCGCGGTCGAGGAGATCTTGCCGCCGTATTTCATGGAGACGGACGACGAAAAGAAGTAACGAAGCGGAAAGACGCCCCTGGGCGTGCTCACGTACTTGTCGTGGGTGGCGCGCGAAACGGTGGACTCGTGCATCCCGGTGGCCTCCGCGACGTCGGCCAGCGTCATCGGTTCCAGGTACTTTTCCCCCCGGTCCAGGAACTCCCGCTGGCGTTCCACGATGCACTCCATGACCCGGACGATGGTTCGACGACGCTGCTCGAGGGCCTGCACCATCCACTGGGCGGCGCCCAGACGTTCCGTAATGAAAGTGCGGCTTTCGTCGTCCAGCCTGCCGCTCAGCACGGTGTCGCGATAGCTGCCGGAGATGCGCAGTCTGGGCACCGTCCCGTCGTTCAGGAACACCTGATACTCCCCGTCCGCTTCGGTCACGGCAAGGTCGGGGACGACTATGGGCGCGGCTCCTTCGGAGAAGGCGGCTCCCGGTCTGGGATTGAGCCCGGCGAGCTTCCCGACCACCATCCGTACTCTGGCTTCGGGAACGCCGAGATCGAGCGCGATCCTGGTCCAGCTCCGGTTGAGAAGGCTGGAGTAGTGCCGGTGCAGCACGAGATACTCGAGCGTGTGCTCCCTTCCCTCTCGCCAGAGCTGGATGAGCAGCGCTTCCGATCGGCTCGGGGCCCCGACTCCCGGCGGATCGAAGCCCTGGAGAGTCGTTAGCGCCTCTTCGGCCTCCGTCGGCGTGTACGGGGGGTGGTCATCCGCCGCCTCCCGGTCGTGCCAGGCATTCAGGAGGGCGACCGCCTCTTCCAGGCTGGCGGTCAGAAAGCCGTCGTCGTCCAGGTGCCACACCAGCTCCTCGCAAATTCTGGCGACCCGCGGATTCAGGGTCGTCTCGCCGATCTGTCCCAGAAGGTGATCGCGCAGGTCGACCTTCGCTACCGCGACGGGTTCCACGTAGTCTTCGGAATCCTGCGGCGCGGCTATCCGGCCGGTGTGGGGCGCGTCGTCGAGGAGCACCTCCTCCCAGTCGATCTCGTCTTCGTCGCCGTCCTCCTCGCCCTCTCCGAGCTCGACGAGCATCTCCTCGTCAGCCTCTTCGAGCTCCAGAAACGGGTTCGCGTAGAGAGTCTGCTCCAGATGCTGACGCAGCTCGGGCATCGCCATCTGGATCAGGTCCATCTGCCGGTAGAGCTGCGGCGCCATTTTTTGGCGCTGCTGCTGCTTTAGGCCTTGGATACCGGACAGCGCCGGCGGTCGATTAACCAACGATCAGTCGAGCCGGGTTCGGCTCGGCTCGGAACGGCCCTCGGCCGTCACGGGATCTAGCCGCTCTCGGCCGGCGAACGGGACTGGCCGCGGTCCGCTAGGCGATCGGGCGAGGCTGTCCACGGGCCGCTAGGCGGAGGCTGCGGCGAGGGTCGGCTCCGGATAGCGCTCGCGCATGCGGGCGGTGAGTGTGGGTCCCAGGTAGATGTCGGCCACTTCGTCGTTCCAGACCAGCTCGCTCACGTTTCCCGCGACACGGATGCGCCCCTCGTACATTATGTAGGCCCGGTCGACGATCTCGAAGGTCTGCTCGACGTTGTGATCCGAGATCACGACTCCCATCTCACGGCTCTTGAGGCCTCTCACGATCGACTGGATGTCGTTGACCGCGATCGGATCGATGCCGGCGAAGGGTTCGTCCAGCAGCATGAATTTCGGGCTGCGCACCAGAGCCCGGGTGATTTCGAGACGTCGGCGTTCGCCTCCGGAGAGCGAGTACGCCTTGAGCTTGCGCAGCCCCGTCAGCCCTAGTTCGGCCAGAAGCGAATCCAGGCGGGCCAGTCGTTCCTTTCTTGAGAGTTTCAGGGTCTCGAGGATGGCGAGCACGTTCTGCTCCACCGTGAGCCGGCGGAATACCGACGGCTCCTGAGCGAGGTACCCGAGCCCCTTGCGCGCCCTCTTGTACATCGGGGTTCGAGTGATATCCTCGCCGTCGAGCTCCACTTTGCCCGCATAAGGGGCGATAAGCCCTACCAGCATGTAGAACGTGGTGGTCTTGCCCGCTCCGTTCGGTCCCAGAAGTCCCACGATCTCGTTCCTGCGCACCCGGATGTCCACCTCGTCGACGACCCTTCGACGCCGGTAGATCTTCGTCAGGCCGGTACCCTTGAGTTCCACGGTGCGGCTGCCGGCGGGGTCTGAGTCGACTGCGGTGACGGGCTCGGAGTTCATCTGCGTCTGGTGTGTGGTGATGCTTCCGGTCCGCTCGGCGGAGCCGGCGACCGTTCGTCTCCGGCGGGCGCTCGACTCCCGGCTGCGGCGGACGGATACGCTGCGGTCAGAGTGTCCGTTCGGATCACGGTGTCCGCGCTGTCTGTTTCGGCCGTGGCGTTCGCGGTGTCGACCCTGATGCTGTCGGGGCCGGAGAAGGGCTCGAGGTGCAGCCCCCGGGCCGAACCTTCGGTAAGGAGTTCCCACACCTCGCCGTCGTCCATGACGATGGTGATTTCGGAAGCGGTCACATAGTGGATACCGGGAGCGAGAAGGGCGGTGTCGGCTTCGGCGGAGTCCGGAGTCGGGGGGTCGATCCGATAAACGCTGCTCGCTCGTCCCGAGGCGGTTACCCGGTCGACCCGCGCCTCGTCGCGATCGGTGGTGGCGAGCGACGGAGTCTCTGGCGGCAGAAAGATTATCTTGACGGAGTCCCCTTCGATCCAGTCGCTCCGGGCGATTTCAGGGAGCCCTTCGACGTCGAGCTCTCGGCCGCTGGAAACCACCCGGGCGTTCCCCACGGCAACAATGTTCTCGAGAATCTGGTTCGGAGAGATGGCCCGGAGGAAGTCCCCCGAGACGGTGAAGGCTCCTGACACGGCCACTGGACGCTGCGGCCCTGCGGTAGCTGGTTCGCCCGACTCGTCCGGCGGTTCCGCGGCGATCCGGTCGGCCAGGGAGCTGTTCGCGGGCGCTTGCATGCTCGCGCTCAGACCCATCACGACTCCGCCATCGACATCGATCGAGAGCCAGGGAGCCGCGACCTCGATGCCCGTGCCCGAGAGCCGAGCGTCGCCGACGGCGGTGAGCCTGTCGATGCGTCCGATGACCGAGAGATCGATCACTGCCCCGGTGACCTCGTAGCCGCTGTTCTCGACTGTGGCCGACCCAAGGAGCCTCAGGCCGGTCGAATCGGAGTATTCGGCGGTGTCGCCCCGGGCGACCAACGAATCCCTCCGGACCACGGCGTTCCCTGAAGCCTGCAGGAACGAGCCGCCCAGTATGAGGATCCTGTCCGACACGATGTCGTAGCTGATCGGTTCCGTCGGTTCGGGTTCGACCGCAGGGACCGTGCCGGGCGAAGCTCCCTCGACATCGTCGGCGGTTTCGGTCTCTCCTCCCACCTCGACGGAGACCCCGGGGTCTCCGACCGCGGGGTCCGCGAACGCCGCTCCCGCATCCTCGGAGTCGGGGCTCTCGGCTGCGGCCGCCGGGTTCACGGTGATCCTGGTCACCGGGCGGATACCGTCGGGCGCCATGGTCACCCGCAATTGAGCCTGGGGCCTGAAATCGTTTGCCAGCAGGTAGTCGAGGATGCCGTTGGCGATCGTGAAACCCTGCACGGTATCGGTGAGGATCATGTTCCCCCTTGCCTCTATCCGCCCCACCCTCGGAAGGTAGCGCACGTCGTCGGCTTCAAGCTCGCCGGTTCCGTCCAGCAAGCGAACGTTGCCCAGGAAGTGATGATTGTCCTCGTTGGCGAACGAGATCGCCGAGTCGGCCCAGAGCTCGATACCGCTGTCGCAGCGCATGTGCGGGGACGAGTAGTAGCTGATGAGCTGGGAGCCGACGGTCATGATGCGCACGTCGGTGTTCCGGCTCGCAGGCACGCAGCCGCCCACGCCGATCACCTGAGGTGCGATCGGACCCGAAACGGCGGCGGAGACGGCGAGGACGACCGGGAGGACCGCGAGCGGAGATCGGAGGACGCGAGAAGGGCTGCGGCGCATCACGGAAACCGACGGCTACCGATGCCGCGGATCCGCACATCCGTGAATTCCAGATCCGATTCGAATGACGACCCCCGAACTGGGACCCCGTTCGGCTTGGTCTGCGTGGTGGGCAAGTCGCTCCAGATTCGGTCCAGATCGGGGTCGTAGTGGAGTTCCTGGCTCTCGATGCGGCTGCCGTCGGCGCTGACTACGAAAACCGCGTCGCCGCGCGCGGTCATCCGGTTGGTCTGACGGTTCCATTCTCCGTAAGCGGCGGTCACCGTTCCCCTTGCGGTCCCGTTGTCGGAGTAGAAGACCACGTCGATTCCGTGGAGCCGGACGGTGGTGGAGTCGTCGAACATGTAGGCCGTGTCGGCCATGATGCGGCCCTGACGTACCCCGTCCGTGGTCATGTAGGTGGTCATGCCGTAGATGGCGTAGTCCGCAGGGAGTTCGGTGAGTTCCCGCCCGGCCACAGGACCTTCGGAGCCGACCTCGCACGAGGCCGTTCCGAGGACCGAGGCGAAGAGGAGCGCGACTCCGGCGGTCGGGAAAGAGGTGTGCGATCGCATGGCGGCTTCTACACTTCGAGGTAGGCTAGTTTCCTGCAAGATGGGAGCCGGACCGCGCGGCGACGTACGCGTCCGCGACGGAATCGAGCGTTCCCTGCGCGGTCAGAAGCGCGTCCGTGAACTCCCGGGCCGCACCGTGTCCTCCCTCGAGCTTGGAGCGCCAGTGCGCCAGACGGGATATCTGCGGGACGGCGTTTCGCACGGCCGCTCGCAGTCCCACCCTTTCGAAGACCGCCATGTCGGGGAGGTCGTCGGCGAGCATGGCCACCTCGGCCCACCTCAAGCCCTTGCGTTCCAGAAGCTCCGCCACCACCGGGACCTTGTACGCCCCTTCGATCTGGTGGCATTCGGCCACGCCGAGCTCCGCCATGCGCAGGGCCGTCGCCTCGGATACCCTGCCCGATACCGCCGCCACCTCGATTCCGGCCCACATAAGCATCTTCATGCCGAATCCGTCCTGGATGGAGAAGCGCTTGAATTCGACGTACGGTACGCTCGACCGACCTTCGTCGCCCGTACTCCCGCCCACATAGACTCCGCCGTCGGTGAGGACGCCGTCGACGTCGAAGACCACGAGGCGGATGGGGCGGGCGAGCTCGGCGGAGATCGGGTTCTCGGCGCGGCTGTTTCGCCGCCGACCGCTAGACATCGTAGTCGAGGGCCTCCCTCAGCCTGCAAATCTCATCCAGAAGTACACGGAGCCGAGCGAGCGGGAGCATGGTGGCCCGGTCGGAGGGAGCGGAGCCGGGCTCCGGGTGCGTTTCCACGAAAAGGCCGTCGCAGCCGGCCGCGACAGCGGCTCTGGCGAGCGCAGGCGTGTGTTCCGGCTTCCCCCCGGTGAGGCGGGCTCCCGGCCGCTGGACCGAATGAGTGGCGTCGAACACGGCCGGACAGGCGCACGCCTCACCGATTCTTGCAAAGGAGCGCATGTCGACGACCAGGTCCCCGTATCCGAAGGCGCTGCCGCGCTCGGTGACCGCGACCTCGTTCGCTCCGCCGCGCCGCAGCTTGTCCACGGCTCCCGCCATCCCTTCGGGAGTCATCCATTGTCCCTTTTTCACGTTCACGGGAAGCCCGGTCGCCGCGGCCGCCGTGAGGAGGTCGGTCTGGCGGCAGAGGAAGGCCGGGATCTGGAGGGCGTCCACGGACTTCGCGGCTCGTTCGGCCTGACCTGGTTCGTGGATGTCGGTAAGGACGGGAAGTCCGGTGGCGTCGCGCACCCGTTCGAGTGCGGCGAGTCCGGCCTCGATCCCTGGGCCTCGGGCCGAGTCGAATCTCGTTCGGTTCGCCTTGTCGAACGATCCCTTGAAGATGGCGGGAACGCCGAGATCGGTCGCGGCCCCGGCGAGCTCGCGGGCGACGGCGAGGTTGAGGCGGTCGTCCTCGAGCGCGCAAGGTCCCGCGATGATGAAGAACCTATCGAACACGTGGTGGCGACCGCCGCCGGAGGGCGTCACGTGCCCTTCAGAAGGGAGCCCTGCTCGAAAGAGGCCGCGACGAACTCGGTGAAGAGGGGATGCGGCGACGTGGGACGGCTCTTGAGCTCCGGATGGAACTGGCCCGCGACGAACCACGGGTGGTCGCCGAGTTCGATTATTTCCACGAGACCGCCGTCCGGCGACAGTCCGCTGATCGTCAGGCCGTTTTCGGCGAAGAGACCGCGATAGTCGTTGTTCACCTCGTAGCGATGCCGGTGGCGTTCGTGGACGACTTCCTCGCCGTAGACGGCTCGCGCGCGGGTGCCCGCCACCAGCCTGCACGGGTAGGCGCCCAATCTCATGGTGCCGCCCTTGTCCGTCACCTTGAGCTGGGAATCCAGAAGTCCGACGAGGACGTGCTCGGCGGCCGGATCGAACTCCGACGAGTGAGCGTCGCGGAGGCCGCAGACGTTGCGTCCGAACTCGATCACCGCGCACTGGAGCCCCAGGCAGATGCCGAGGAAAGGCATCCTGCCTTCGCGAGCGCAGCGCACCGCGTCGATCATGCCTTCGATGCCGCGTTCTCCGAAACCGCCCGGGATCAGCAGACCGTCGAAGTCGTCGAGATAGTCGGCGGCCCTACCCTCGAGCATCTCCGAGGAGAGCCAACTGAGCTCCACCTTCAGGTCGTTGGCGATGCCCCCGTGGATGAGGGCCTCCTGCACCGACTTGTAGGCGTCGACGAGGTCGGTGTATTTGCCGACCACCGCGATCCGGGTCGATCCGCTCTTGGGCCCGCGGATTGCGGAGACGATGGACTCCCACGCCGAGAGATCGGGTTCCCCCACCTCGAGGCCGAGCCGGTCGCAGACGAACCCGTCGAAACCCTGCTCCCGCAGACTGAGCGGCACGGCGTAAATAGTGTCGAGATCGATAGCCTCGATCACCCCGTCTTCCGGCACGTTGGTGAAGAGAGCGATCTTGCGGCGCACCTCGGGAGGAAGCGGATGCTCGGTTCGGCAGATGAGCGCGTCCGGTTGGATACCGATCTCCATCAGCTCGCGGGCGGAGTGCTGGGTGGGCTTCGTCTTGAGCTCGCCTGCGGCCTTCAGATAGGGGATGAGAGTGACGTGAACCACCATCACGTCGGCGCGGGAGGACTCCGCCCGAAACTGACGGATGGCCTCCAGGAATGGTAGCGACTCGATATCGCCCACCGTGCCCCCGATCTCGGTTATGACCACGTCGTGGCCCGGCGCCACCTTCGAGATGCGGGCCTTGATCTCGTCGGTGACGTGCGGAATGACCTGAACGGTGGATCCCAGGTAGTCGCCCCTGCGCTCCCTGGCGATGACAGACTGGTAGACTCTGCCGCTCGTGACGTTGTTGGCCTGCGAGAGGGGTTCGTCGATGAAGCGCTCGTAGTGCCCCAGATCGAGGTCGGTCTCCGCGCCGTCGTCGGTCACGTAGACCTCGCCGTGCTGGAAGGGCGACATGGTGCCCGGATCGACGTTGATGTAGGGATCGAACTTCTGGATCGTGACCCGGTAGCCGCGCTCCTTGAGCAGCCGCCCGAGCGAAGCCGCGGTGATTCCCTTGCCCAGAGCGGACACGACGCCTCCGGTCACGAAGATGTATTTGGTGGCTCGTGATTCCGGGTTCATGTCATTTCCGGACCCACCTCTCCGGTAAGCGGCTCTTCTCGTAACATCGCTTCGACCTTTGGGACGTCGCCTGGAGTGTCCACGCCTGGAGCCGCCGCCGAAACCCGGGCCACGCCCATGGCGATCCCGTGAGCCAGCGGACGAAGCTGTTCAAGCGAGCGCTCCCTCTCTGCTTCAACCGGATCTAAAGATACCCAGTTGGCGAGCCCGGATGGCGAGTAGGAATAGATGCCCAGGTGCCGCCCCACTCTCCCGTCCCGCAAGGTCTCGTCGGAAATGCCGTCCGGAAGGGCCCGGTCGAACCAGAGGGCTGCGCCGTCGTGGTCCGTTCCCACCTTGACCGCCGCAGGGTCGTCGAAATCGCACTCGGCCAAGGGCGCGGCGCAGGTTCCCAGCGGCCACTTTCCCGACGCCACCAGCTCGACCGCCGCCCGGAGGTGGGATTCCCTGACCAACGGCTCGTCCCCTTGAATGTTCAGAATCACGTCGTGATCCCGGTAGGCCGGACGGATCGCGACCTCGGCCACGCGTTCCGTGCCGGAACGGTGTTCGGCGGAGGTCAGCTCCGTTCGGGCGCCCAGCGAGCGGCAGAGCGAGGCGACCTCGGCGGCGTCCGTGGCCACCACCAGCTGATCGAGCAGGGGCATGGCTCGGGCTCTTCGCCAGACCCATTCCACGAGAGGACGTCCGAGAAGGGGGTGCAGAGGTTTCCTAGGCAGGCGGACCGAGTCGAGGCGGGCGGGGATGACTCCGAGAACGCGGGGGCGAGCGCTTCTGTGCACCGGCTGCTAGCGGCCCGTGGTGAAACCCGCGCGAGCGCCGAGAGCGGCGAAGCGCCGCGACGGCAAGGCGCGATGAAGGTTCAAGCCAAGGACTCCAGGTCGCAGAATGCGAATCCGTCGCGCTCCACCACCTCGCCGCGCGTGACCGGGATGGAACGGGAAAGGATGGGTCCGGCGCTGACGAAGGTGTGGAATTCGCCGTTCTCGCCGCAGGGGTCCGCCGACCCGGGCAGGTCGGCCAGGAAGTCGGCGTCGAATGGACGCCCGGTGAAGGAAACGTCCAGCATGGTCAGGCTGACGCACACGGTCACCGCCTCGAAGCCGTCCCGAATGAACGATCTCGCCAGCCGTGTGCTGGGCCGCTGCCAGAGCGGGAAAACCGCCTTGAGGCCGTGGGATGCCAGCTGTCGCTCACGGTACTCTCGCAGGTCCTCGAGGAAAATGTCGCCGAACGCGATCCGGCGGATGCCGGTTGCATGCTGGCGGTCGAACTCGCGCCCCATGGCGCGTTCGTAGACCATGTTCGAGGACTCGGGGGGCACGGATACCTCGACCAGAGGGATGCCGAGCGATTCAGCTTGGGCATGCACCAGCGAGCGCCGTACGCCGTGCATGCTGACTCGGTCGTAGGCGTCGGTCACGGTGGTGATCAGCGTCTCCACAACATAGCGGTCCCCCCGCAAGAGGGCCTGCAAGGCCAGCATACTGTCCTTGCCGCCGCTGAAGCACATCGCGATGGGCTCTCTCATGAGCGGGGTTCCCTCTCTCGCTCGGGTGGTGATCCGGCTCCAGGTATGGAAGTCAGCCCCGCCTGGTGCATTCGTTCCCGGACCGCTGGAGCTCCAGGAAGGCGCGCAGCAGATCCCTTCCGTGGTCGCTGAAGAGGGACTCGGGGTGGAACTGCACTCCCCACAGCGGAAGTTCGCGGTGGCGCATGGCCTGCACCTCGTCCCGGTCGTCGCTCTCGTCGCTCCAAGCCACGGCCACGAGCTCATCGGGCAGGGATTTCGAGTCGGATACGAGCGAGTGGTAGCGGGCGGCGGTGAAGGGCGAGGGAAGGCCGCGAAAGATGCCGCTGCCGTCATGTCGGATCCTGCCCACCCTGCCGTGCATGGTCCGCCGGGCCCTGATCGTCCGTCCGCCGAACGCCTCGCCCAGGGCCTGATGCCCCAGGCATACCCCGAGCATGGGCGTGCCGGTGCGCCCCAGTCTGCGAAAGGCCTCGATGCTGACACCGGCGTCCCCAGGGGTGCACGGTCCGGGCGAGACCACGACGTGTGACGGGCGGAGCTCCGCGAGCTCGGTGGCGTCGAGAGCGTCGTTCCGCACCACATGCGGCGACTTGCCCTGTTCACCCAGGTACTGCGCCAGATTGAAGGTGAAGGAGTCGTAGTTGTCGATTACGAGGAGCATCCCGGTCCAGGGTGTGAGAGTGGGGTATGAGCGGGCTACCGGGTGGAGCTTACCCACGCGGGCGGAGCTGCCTCCGCGAACCGAGCGACCGGGCGGGCGCACCCGGAGGGCGGACAGCTTCGCGGGTGAATGTCGGAGAATCGGAGGACGGCAAGTGCCGGACGAACTGGGAGCCTATCCTTCGATCCTCCATCTTCCAGAACGCGATCCCGCCGGCCTGCTGACCGACCGCCACCGACCCTACCAGGGTGAATCCTTCGAGTTCGTAGACGTCCACCTTCCCGGGCTCGGCCCCCTTCCCTTCCACGCTGACGAAGACGAATCGCGAGTCGGGCGTGACGGCGACCCCGTGAGTCACGGTGGTGGTGGACGGCACCCGCGCCAGCTCCTCGCCGCTCGAAGCGTCGAAGAACTGCACCTCGCCGGCGGTCTTGAGGGACGAGATCAGAACTCCGCCGTCGGGTGTGACCCCCAGGTTGTAGGGTCCCGGGCCGGTGGCCATCCTGCCCTCCAGCTGCCAGGAGGCGCGATCGATCACCAGTATCTCGTTCCCCTTGTTGCAGGCGACGAAGAGCCTGTCACCGGAAACGGATGGCTGCACCCAGGTGGGCGAGCAGGTCGGTTCGCGCGCGCCTCCGTGTCCGGCGCGCCTGTCTGCGCCGGAGCGGGTCAGGCCGGTGGACCCGGTCAGAATCTCGACCGCGTAGTTCTCCTTGGGACCTTCTTCGCCCCGGGCGACCGAGAAGCGGCGCGAGACCGAGAAGGTGCGCGTGTCGATCTCGACGACCTCGTCGTCCATCATGCAGTTCGAATAGGCGAAGATGCCGTCGGGCGCCACCCTCAACCCGTGCGGCATGACGCAGGTCGCGATCTGGTCCACTTCGACCAGATCCGGGGTGTAGACCACGGAGACAGTCGAAGGCACCATTTCCCCGTGGAGGTTGAAGTTGACCACCAAGGCGTAGAGGCCGTCCGGAGTCAGGTCGAGCGTAGCCGGGAAGTTGCCTAGCAGCGTGGGTTCCGCGACGAGCGTGTCCGGCCCTGCCCGGAACTTCCACAGCTTGCCGTCGGGGACGCCGTGGGCGGTCGTCATGTAGAGGAACTCGCCGTCGGGCGAGACCCTGAGCCCGTGCGGCCCCTCGGTCTCGACCGCCATCTCGCCGACCTGGGTGGTGAGGTCGATCTCCACGCCTGAGGCGTCGAGCCTGATGCGGTGGATGAGGTCGGCGGACTCGGCTCCCACATAGGCGTAGTAGGTCGCCTCCGCGCCGGTCTGCGCCGCTCCCGGCACGACCGAGATGACGAGGAGGAGGGCCGAAGCAGCCGGCCCGGGCGTTAGGCGCACGAAGTCCTTCCGTTCTTCAAGGACCTCGAAAGCCCGTCGAGTTCGTGTGTGGTGATGACGCTACCCCTTTCCGCCCATCGCGCCAGAGTCGTCTCTTCGGGTTCCAGACCGAGCCCCCAGGTGGCGTCCCTGAGAGCGAACACCGGGTAGCTGCGGTCCAGGAGGCCGTCCACGGCCTGCGTCATGCAGACATCTCGCGCGATGCCGGCGACGACGAACTGGAGCGGGCGTGCCAAGGTCTTCTCAAGGGCCGCGATGAAGGCTTCGCACCCGGGATTGCCGTCGAAGACGTTGAACTTGGTCTTGCGCACGAACACGCTGCGTTGTTCGGCGATCGCGCGAGCGGCAACGGCCAGGGCGTCACCCGGAGTGGAGTCGTGGGTCAGTACCAGCGGGTTCACCGGCCTCAGGGGCTCGATGATCTCGGCCCCGGCACGCTCGTTCTGGTCGAAGGACCGGCCCATGCAGTGGGGGGGATAGGTGTTCATCGCGGGATCGGGGGCCACCGGATCGATCTCGGCGTCTTCCAGGCCATGCCAGTCGCCGGTGAAGACGATGATGTCGCAGTTTTCCTTCATCCAGGCGAGCACGCGCTCCAGCACCGGAATCACCTGGGCCGATCCCGCATCGGTCTCGTCGAAGAGGTCGCGTACGTAGAGACGCCCGGCCGGATCCATGAAATCCACCTGGGCGTCGACCATCCACCCCACGAGGGCGGGTTCGACTCCGGACGATTTCGGATCCTGCGAACGGTCAGCGTTCATGTCACTAGCTCCATCCTTGAGTTGTCGCGGCGAGTCCGTCCGGCCTTGGCGACGTTTCTTCCGTCGACCATGACCACGTCCGCGGTGAAATCGAACGATCCGGCCAGGAGCGACGAGCCGACTCCGTAAGCGTCGACTGGGACCCGGTCGGCTTCGAAGCGGGCGACCTTGTCGCGGGTGAACCCCCCCGACGCCACGATGCGGATCCGGTCGAGGCCGGCTCCGTCGAGGGCCCCGCGCACGTTGCGAACGAGCTGAGCATTCACGCCGCGCGGGTCGAAGCTGCCCATATGACCTACGACCGAGGCATCGATCATGGTCGAGCTGGTGTCGAGTCGAACGCCCCATAGACGGCTCCCGAGCGCCTCCGCCACCTCCAGGGCGGTCGAGACGCTGTCGTTGTCGAAGTCCACGGTGGCCACGACCGGCACATCGTCCGGCAGGTGGTCGGCCATAGCCCGCGCCGCCGCCACGGTATCGCCGCCGAAGCAGGCGATCAGCGCGTGCGGTACCGTGCCGCTTCCTTCGCCGGCCCACCATGCGCCCTGGGCGTCGGTGGACACGCCTTCGGCTCCCGCGAGGCGGGCGGCCCAGCCGTCGCCCTCCTGGACGCTCCAGAGATCGAAGCGCGCCGGGAAGAAAATGACGGGCTTAGGCCACGCGGCCTCGACCACCGCCCGAGTGTTGGTGGCGATCCGAGTCCGCCGCGTGAGCAGCCCCAGGTAAAGGGTTTCCAGGTGCGCGAAGGCGGCGTACGGCCCGGTGACCGCCATCACGCTCTCCCACGGCGACACGGCCGCGCCGTCACGAAGCGACCTTACCTCAAGGTCGTCGAAACCGTAGGGTTCTCTCAGACAACGCTTGAGGAGCCCGATCACCTCGTCGGTTCCGGCGAGCACGGCCTCACGTCGCTGGAAGACCTGCATGGCGACGACCGAGGGAGGATCCCGCGTCCCGACGATTTCGGCCGAGCGGACGAAGTATTTGTCCGAGTAGCGCCCCGCTCGGATATCGGCTTCCGGAAACTCGAAGATTCCCGGATCCAGCCGCTCGCGCCGGGGGATCGGCGGCGCTCCTGACCCGGGTTTTTGGGAGTTCATCGCGAAGTCGGCCAGGATGCGTCGCCGCACGGGTGCGAAAAGGTTCTGAAGATCGGTGGTTTCCACTGCTCCGTGAAGCCTACCCCGCACTTGCACGGACAGTGCCCCGGTGCGATAATCCCTGCCGCATGGCACTGCTAATCTGGATCCTGGTCGTAGCGCTCGGGATCTCCTTCCTGTGTTCGATTCTCGAGGCGGTCTTCCTCTCCGTCACGCACTCGTACGTGGCGCTCCTCAAGGAGGAGGGCTCGCGGGCCGGAAGGTGGCTGGAGGCGGCGCGTCGGGACGTGGACGAGCCTATCGCGGCCATACTCACCCTCAACACCCTCGCCCACACCATGGGGGCGACGCTTGCGGGTGCCGAGGCGGCTAGGGTCTTCGGCGACCCATGGGTAGGCGCCTTCTCGGCGTTTCTCACGCTCGCCGTGCTCATCTTCACGGAGATCGTGCCCAAGACGATCGGCGCAACCTACTGGAAGAGCCTGGCTCGTTATTCGGCAACGGTCCTCCGCGTCCTGGTAGTCGTCATGAAGCCTTTCGTCGTGCCGCTGGGGTGGCTCACGCGGTTGCTGACCCGGGGCACGTCGGGTCCGCTGGTGAGCAGGGCCGAGCTCGAGAAGCTGGCCGAGATCGGCAGGTCCGAAGGTGCGATCCGCGAAGACGAGCTGCGGGCGATGAAGGGAGTGATCGGACTGCGCGAAACCTCGGTGGGAGAGGTGATGACCCCCCGGACCGACATCGTGGCGGTCTCCCGGGGAGCGAGCGTGGCCGAGGCGAAGCGGGTCATGCTCGACACGGGAAGGCTGAGGCTCCCGGTCTTCGACGGCGAGATCGACAGGGTGGCCGGGCTGGTGATCGCCCGAGATCTGTGGCGGGCCGCCGAGGAGGGCGAGACCTCGCTGGAGGGTGTCGTGCGTCCGGCTCATTTCGCGCCGGCGAGCAAGGCGGTGGTCGATCTGATCGCCGAGATGAGGGCGGGACGGATCGGCATGACCATCGTGGTGGACGAATTCGGGGGCACCGACGGGCTCGTCACCCTCGAAGACCTGATCGAGGAGATCGTCGGCGAGATCCACGACGAGCACGAGGTCGACGGACCCGAGGACTTCCGTGAGCTGCCCCGGGGCGAGACCCGGATCAGAGGCGGCACTCCGCTTCGCGTGGTGGCCGAGCGCCTGGGGTTCGTACCGGACGAGTCCGAGGAGGAAGCTTACGACACCATCGGGGGCTTCGTCTTCGGACGGCTGGACCGCATCCCGCTGGCCGGCGACATGGTGGAGGTCGAGAGCGGCTCCCTGCAGGTCACCCTGATGGAGGGTCGGCGGATAGCCTACCTAGTCTTCGTTCCGAAGGAGCCGGCCTAGCCGGAGGACCACCGCCGGGGATCGCCTCGCTCGTTTTCGCAGAACCCTCGCCGCCGTCGCTCTCGTCCGCGGAGCCGCCGTCACCCTCGTCCGCGGACTCCGCCGCCACCTTGCCAGCCCTTTTCCGAGTGTCCTCGCGCCAGAACGAGATGGCCAGCGCGACCGCACCGCATGAGATCGCCATATCGGCGAAGTTGAAGATGGGAAAATGCCAGAAACCGAGATCGAGCGGGCCGATAAAGTCCACGACCCCGCGGGGCCAGCGCACTCGGTCGTAGAGATTGCCGACCGCTCCGGCGATGACGAATGCGATCGACCATTGACGCAGCCAGTCGCCTTGGCGCGCGCTGCGCATCAGAGACGCCAGCACCACGAGTGCGATCACGGTGACCGGAATGAAGAGCCAGCGCGAGTCATCGCCGATGCTGATGCCGAACGCGGCGCCTCGGTTGAAGGCGAGCGTGAGCGGAATCAGTCCGTCCAGAAGCTCCTGGGGGTTGCCCGGGAGCTCGCGCAAAGCCCAGCGCTTGGTCCAAAAATCGAGCGCGAACACGACGATGACCGTCGAGAGAACTACGGTGAGTTTGGTGCGCACCGGCAAGTGAAAGGGGGAATGGAGGCGGCGGGAGTCGAACCCGCGTCCGCGAACCGGATCGAGAAGAGCTTCTACGTGCGTAGAACGCGGTTGATCTTCACCTGCGAATGCTCCGCGAACGCGCAGTCGTAGGCTGAGTCGCCGGGTTGGTTTCACCTCTCGAGCGGCGACGACTCGAAAGGCTGAGCCCGAATTGGTGACGCCTTGCCGGAACGCCTCGGGCGGGCTTCCCGGAAGACGGACCGCTAGGGTTTACCTAGGCGGCCAGCGCCAGATTGTCGTTGGCAGCTATGTTGGTTGTCTCGGGGTTTAGCGAGGTCCGAGACCTCGGCACGCTACTCAGCCGTCTCCGGACACGTCGAAACCGTGACGCCCCCGTGGAGTGCTGACGTGGCACAAGATAACCCCGCTCGGGGCTCCTGTTCCACCCAGCGGGCGCTCTCTGCGCTTCGGCATTCCCCGCGAGTGGAGTCTCAGCGCTCTGCGGAAGGAACGGGTCCGCTCCCGACTTCCACCACCTCGGCCTCCGCCCGATACCCTTCGATGAGCGCTTCCACCTCCATCAGGGTCTTCGCATCCATCAAGTGGGAGCGAAGGGCTCGCCCGTTCGGGAGTCCCTTCGTATACCAACCCAGATGCTTGCGGAAATCGCGTATGGCCTTCCTCGCGTCGGCTTCGAAGACGATGGCGTTGCGTGCGTGCTCCAGGCAGATCTCGAAGCGTTCGCGGACGTCGGGGTCGGGCGGGATCGGTTCGCCGTCGAGCGCCGCCCGGGCCTGTCCGAAGAACCAGGGGTCGCCGTGCGAGCCCCGTGCGATCATGATCGCTGCGCAGCCGGTCTCGTCTCGCATCCTGCGGGCGTCTTCCGGCAGCCGGATGTCGCCGTTGCCGATGACCGGCACCTCCAGCGCCGCCACCAGCTCGGCTATCTCGGACCAGCGCGCCTTCCCGGAGTACATGTCGGCGCGGGTGCGCGGATGCAGACAGACCGCACGGGCTCCGGCGTCCTGGCAGACGAGGCCGATTCTCACCGGATCCCTCGTCGCCTCGTCGAAGCCGCTCCGGATCTTCACCGTGGTGGGCAGCGACGTGGCGTCATCCACGGCTCTCACGATCTCCGCCACCAGCCTGAGATCGCGCAGGCAGCCGGAACCCCCGTTCCTCTTCACCACCTTCTTGACGGGACAGCCGAAATTTATGTCGACGAAGTCGGGAGCGTGGCTCGCCGCAACGTAAGCCGCCGCGTCGGCCATCATGGCCGGGTCCGATCCGAAGATCTGGATGCCGATGGGTCGCTCGTCGTCGTGGAAGCGCAGGTAGGAGCGTGAGCGCACATTGTCCAGGACGATGCCGGCCGCGCTTACGAACTCGGTCTCGACCACGTCCGCGCCGAAACGCCTGCACAGCCTGCGGAACGGCGATTCGCTCACTCCCGCCTGGGGGGCGAGATAGAGCGGCGTCGGGAGTGCGCAGAGTATCCTGACGAAATTCGCGGAAGATTCGAACCCTTCGGTTGGGCGGCGGTCCGTAACCATGAGGAATAAGTTAAGTTACGGCTGCGATTCCCGACCCTCCACGGAAGCCGATGGCAATCCTAAGCAGCCTCTTCACCCCCTCCGAGGTGAAGCTCGACCTCGCGGCCTCTTCCAAGGAGGAGGTCCTCGCGGAACTCGTCGGCCTTCTGGGCTGCTCCTCGTACTGCCAGGCCACCCTGCTCCGAACCCTGCGCCGCCGGGAGAACCTCGGTTCCACCGGTATCGGCGGCGGTGTGGCGATCCCGCACTGCAGAACCGAAGCGGTGGGCGATCTCAGAGTCGCCTACGGACGCAAAGCGGGCGGGTTGGAGTTCAACGCCATCGACGGCGCTCCGGTCAGACATTTCTTCCTGATCGCCGCTCCTCCGGTCAAGGCCTCCGACAACTACCTGAACGTGTTGGCGCAGATCGCCCACTTCGTCAAGCGTCCCGAAACCTCTTCCCGGTTGGGAGAGCTGGCCGACGCACACGAGTTTCTGGAGCTGATCGAAGCGTCCTAGCGCTCTGCGTCGCCGCGCCGCCGGGAGGGATCCGTCCCCAGGGGGCTAGCCGTGCGGTCCGCCCGCCGCAGGTGCGGCGATGCCCTGCCTGGCTAGAGTCCGAGCGATCGTGGGGCGACCCAGGCGCATCCGTTCGTCGCTCAGCAGGAACGAGACGACGTAGCCCGCACCGAGCATCAAGATGCCGAGCAGGAGGCAGTACATGACGGCTCGGTCGGGGTAAATGTCCTTGAAGTAGCCCACGATGAGCGGTCCGACCACGCCCGCCGCCGCAGCGCCGGTCAGTACGCCGCCGTAGATCTTCGGCATGTTCACCGAGCCGAATACCTCGATGATCAGAGATGGCATGGTGGCCCAGCCTCCGCCGTAGCAGAGTAGGACGTAGCATACCAGGGCGCCGAAAATCCAAGGATTGGTCTGGGACATCAGGAGGCCGAACACGATCAGCTGGCTGCCGAGCAGGACGCGGTAAACCGCCACTCTCCCGATCCGGTCCGAGAGCCAGGCCCAGAAGAGCCGGCCGAGACCGTTGCAGACCGAGCTCACCGCGATCAGTGTCGCCCCGTACTCGGCGAGCACGATGGAGTCGAGCGCGGGATCTGCGAGCCCCCAGATCTCCTGAAGGAGTTCGGATTGGAAGCCGATGACCGAGATTCCGGCGGCGACGTGGGTGAAGAAGACCACCCAGAGGACGACGAAGCTTCCCGACATTATGTAGGGCAGCAGGGGCTGACGCGCCGGTTTGACCTTTGCGCCGGAGCTCCCGGGATCGGGCTCCGGCGTGTCCGGGTTGCGCAGCACCAGGCTGCACGGGACCAGGACCACCGCGAAGAAGACTCCCAGCAGGAGGAAGACGAGCGGGAGTTCCCCGCCGGTGATGGCGACGAAGAACGGACCCACGATCTTGCTCAACACGAGAGCTCCGATGCCGAAGCCCATCACCACCGTACCCGTCGCCAGTCCTCGCCGCCGCGGGAACCACTTCGCCACCGTCACGACCGGCGTGACGTAGCCTGCCCCGATGCCGATGCCTCCGAGGACCCCGTAGCCGAGGTAGAAGAGATCGATGTCGCCCATCTCGAGCGCCAGGGCCGCGACCAGGTATCCGACCGCGAAACATCCGCTGCCCACGAGCGCGAGCGCGCGCGGTCCCATGCGCGGCAGCACGAGCCCGCCCACTCCAGCGGAAAGGCCCCAGAAGAACATGGCGACCGCGAACGCGGTCACGGTCTCGGTGCTGCTCCATCCGTATTCTCGCGAGAGCATGGTCTGGAAGAAGCTCCAGGCGTATACGGTGCCGAAGCCGGTATGAAGGAGGGTGCAGCAGGCTCCTATGGCGTACCTTGGCGTCTTTGAGAACGGGATGGCCATCTAGCGGTCCGTGCCGCTCTCCGTCTCCGACTCGCCATCCGATGCGGATGGGCCCTCCGAGGACAGGCGCTCCTCTTCGACGCCTGACGCGGACGCGCTCTCAACGGACGCGGCGAGCGGGTCCTTCAGATGGAGCATGACCCGGGCGATGTCTCCGGCTTCGTCGTCGCGGTCGAGGATCTTCTCGTCGCCGGTCGCCCCGCCTCCTGCGAGCAGACCTGCGAAGCCGATCAGATCGCGGAGCGGCTTCGCGGTGAAGTTCACGAACCAGAAGGAAAGGAGAGTGCCTATGACGAGTATGATTCCGAAGAGGAACATCTGCTGCCCCACCGCCCGCTGGATCTTCACCTCGACGAGCTCGAGATCCATGCCCAGGTGGACGGTGCCCGCCACACCGGAAAGGATGGGGCTGCCTACCTCGATGAAGTTGCCGAGTCCGGGAAGATTCCTCTCGGTCGTCGACAGGTCGTGCGGGTCGCTCGCCAGGATCTCCGCCGGTATGCCGGGCACGAAAGTGTGTGCCAGGTACTCGCCGGTGTCGCTCGTGACGTAGATGTAGCGCACGGTTTCGGTCTGGGCGAACTGGTCGATGAGCGACTGGAGCGTGGCGAGATTCCGATTCAGGAGGATGTCGACGCTGGAATCGGCGATGTTCTGGACGATGCTGCGGCTGCTGCTCAGGTATTCCTCCCTGATCTGCGTCTGTATCGTGGTGATCGAGATAGCGGAGACCGATAGCACCACGACCGCGAAAAGCGCGAAGAAGGAGAACCTGGTCGCTCGGAAGAGTTTCTGGGTGCTCATTGGCCCTCGACGTCGGAGGGAGCGCCGGCCGGATCTTCCCTGAGAGCCGTCCATTCCGCCACCTTGGATTCCCAGTCCTCCAGCGGCACGAAGCGGTCGCCGTCCACGACCGTGTAGTAGATGCCTTGCAGCCCCTGGCGGCGCTCGGCTCCGAACGACACCTGCTCGCCGACTCCGAGGTCGTAGTCGTTCACGGCGAACACGGCTTCTTCAAGCCGGGAACGGTCGAGGTCGTCTCCCATGAGCCGAAGGATCTCGATGATCATCCTGGCGTTCAGGAAGCCTTCGAGACTCACGAAACTCCGGGCGAAGGGCGTGTACGGCTCTCCCTCCGTTATGCGCTCCACCTCCGGCGGGGGAGGATCGTACAGATCCATCATCTCGTGGTATTCGCGCACGGCCGGCAGCGCCCGGTCCTCGTAGCTGGGGACGACCTGGGAGTTGACCAGGAAGCGGGAATATTCGGAAGGATCCCCTCCCCCGCCCTGGAGAAGCTCGAGAAGATTCTCGCTGCCCACGAAAGAGAGGTTGGCGACGGGAACGCGAAGCCCGAGATCGACCGCGTCTCGCGCAAGGGCGGCGCAGGCGGCGTAGGCTCCGACGCAGATCACCGCGTCGGGGTTGCTCGAACGTAGGATCTCGACCTGCGACCTCATGCCGGTGCTGAACCGGCTGCCGCGCCGATAGGTCGCCTCACCGACTATCGTGCCGCCGTAGCGGGACAACGCCGCTCTGACACCGGCCCAGCCGCTGCGACCGTAGGCGTCGTTCTGGTAGAAGACGGCTATGCGACGAAGACCGTGTCGGACGAAGCTGTCGACGAGCCCGGCGGTTTCCTGGCGGTAGGAGGCGCGCAGATTGAATGCGAACTCGCCGTAGGGCGGCTCCCGCTGCGGTTCGGCTCCCGTAAAGGGGAAGAAGAGAAAGACGCCCCGGTCGCGGAACCTCTTCAGGAGCGGAAGAGCGCGGGTTACGGTCGGAGTGCCGACATAGCCGAAGAGGAGGAAGACGCTGTCGTCCTGGAGGAGGCTGAGGGTGTTGGCGACGCAGGGTTCGGGCTGGTAGCCGTCGTCGAGCAGCTTGAGCGTTATCCGACGACCGTTGACTCCGCCGTTCTCGTTGACGTGGCTGAAGTAGGCCATGGAGCCTCGATAGAGCTCGGTACCCAGGGCCCGGGAAGGCCCCGAAAACGCCGCAGACACTCCGAGGACGATCTCTCCATCCTGGCTCGGTTTCCCGAGTACGTCGAGGTAGCGACCGAAGGGAGCTGCGGCCATGGCCGTCAGACCGGAGCGCACCAGGGATCTGCGAGTGATCATGTGCTCATGCCCGAACTGAAACTGATTTGGATCTGCTTGCAGACTCTCGGGGCCGCCGTCGCTTCAGCCGAGGCCGCAGCGCCGAGGCACCCGGCTTCGGGCATTATAGGCCAAGCCGGTCGAATTCGCCACACCTGGGAGGACATCCGGCAACAGGTCCGGGAGGAGGTGCGGGCTCCTGGATGGGCGCGGGAGCCGTGCTGCAGTAGCCGAGGGCATGAAAGGCCGAAGAACGGAGAGATGAGCGAAAGACCGCGAGAACCTCGGACGGCGCTCCGACTTCTTCCGCAGCCCGGCCATGCCGGCGACGATCCCAAGCCGCCGGAGCGGAAACCAAGCTACCGGAGCAGGAGCATCTTCAGGGTCTGACTGGTTCCGTTGACGGTCAGTTGGACGAGGTAGGTGCCTGTGCCGAGCTGATTGCCGGAGAGGTCGGTACCGTCCCAGCGAGCCTCGAAACGCCCCGGTGAGGAGTAGGCGAGCCGGTTGACGGCTGCGCCCTCGCCGGCTGGGTGACCCAGCGCAACCGGCGCTCCAAGGGGCTGTTGCAGGAGGTTGTAGACGCGCATGGTGACCAGCACGTCGGCACCGTCCTTGAAGAGGTCGCCTTCGAGCACAAAGGGGATCGTCGTACTCCGGCTGAACGGATTCGGGTAGTTCTGTTCCAGCCGAAAACCTCGAGCGAGGTCCTCGCCGGTGGGATCGCCCGTCTGCCCGGACGCGGGATCGGTCGAGAGCCCGCCGGCGAGCGCGATCAGGCAGACCACGCGGAGTATGAGTCTGTGTGCTGAGAAGAGAGACGGTAGCGGTGGGTTCAATCGCGGTCCTCCCGTGGGGGCTGTGGCGGGCGGCGGTGGCGGCTCAGGAGTGAACCGTT
The DNA here is from genome assembly GCA_021295815.1 of Gemmatimonadota bacterium. NCBI lineage: Bacteria > Pseudomonadati > Gemmatimonadota > Gemmatimonadota bacterium. The sequence goes on from JAGWBQ010000006.1 coordinate 87,013, forward strand.
CGTTACCGTCCTCGGTACGCGGCTTTCGCCTCCACCGATCTTCCTCCCGCTTCCTTGAGGGTTACACCCAGAGAGTCGAGATGGTTCAGAATCGGGAGCAGGCGTTTGCGCGATACCGGAAGATACTTGCGGAAGTCCGTCGGGCCAAGACCCCTTCCACCTCCCAGTCCCGTCCGTATCTCGGTTATCGCTCGCTCCAGGGCGCTGCGATCCACGAAGAGGCCGTCTCCGATCCCGCTCAGCCTCCCGTCGAGGACGAGGAAGCGAGTCAAAGACCATATGTCGGGACGATCGCGAAGCGTGTCCGGCAGCTCCTCCGGGCTTCGGGGCGCGAGGCCGTTCCGCCGGAAAAAACGCGTGAGCTCTTCGATGGCCGAAGCCTGTTCCTTCGAGGGGGCGGGTCGGCGGCCCGCGCGGCGCAGTCCGCCCTCGGTCTTCTCGACGATACCTTCCGCCAGGAGGCGATCCATGAGGCCGTCGGCCAGAACTCCGGGCACCCAGCGCGGAAGCGCGTCCCGGACCCGGGCAGAGGGGACGGCCGCAGCGACCGGGTCGTCCTCGTGCGCTTCGTCTACGCACGCCAGCAGGCGTCGTCTTCCGCTCTCGACTATCTCCCGCGCGAAGACCAGTCCGCGACAGGTAAGCGAACCGTCGGGAAGGGCCGAACGGGTAGCTGCCGGCGCTAGCCCGGTGAGCAAGGGGAGATCGCTCAGCTCCACACCTGACCAGCCGGCCATCGTCAGGACGGCATCCACGGCCTTTTCCACGTCGCCTTCGACAACCGCACCCAAGAGGACCGTCTCGGCATGCGAGATCCGGGTACGTTTGGCGGCGAGAGGTTCCGCGACCACGGCCCCCGCGATCGAGGTCACCGGCGAGTAGCGTCGCAGCACGAGCCGGTCTCTGGCTCGCGCCGCCACGGGGGCCTCGAGCCGGAGCTGGATCCAGCCGGAACCTCCAGGGAGGACGCCCTCCACCTCTTCGAGCAGAGCCACGCGGGCCAGCACCTCCGAGGTCGCCAGGTGGACGCGCACGCGCTGGTTGTGTTCGAGCACGAGCTCCGAGTCCGGAAAGACGCTGGCGCGGACGGTGAGCATCCACCCGGGACGCCAGGCGGGATCGGCGACCAGCGTGCTTCCCCTTGCCGTGACGGACCGATCGGCGCCCTCGCCGACGAGCGCGACCGCGGCGCGTTCGCCCCTGCGGGCGGCATCGGTGTCTCGTCCGTGGGTCTGGATGCTGCGGATCCTTGCCCTGCGACCGGCGGGCAGCAAGCGCACGCGGTCTCCTCGGGCGAACCGGCCGCTCCAGACGGTGCCTGTGACTATCGTGCCAGCTCCGGCGGCGCTGAAGACCCGGTCGACGGGAAGGCGGACGAGGTCGTCCTCCAGACCGATTCCGTGATCCTGCGCTGCGCGGGCGAGCTCGGTGCGCAGTTTTTCGAGGCCGAGCCCGGTTCGCGCCGACGTGCGTACTCGGGGGGAGCCGCCGAAAGGAGTTCCCTCCAGAAGGTCGTCGATCTCCATCTCCACGATCTCCACAGACTCGTCGTCGGCCGCGTCGCACTTGGTGAGGGCGACTACCATGCTCCGGGCGCCCAGCGCCTCGACGATGGCCACGTGTTCGCGGGTCTGAGGCATGACGCCTTCGTCGACCGCGACGGCCAAAAGCACCACATCGGTGCCGGCGGCGCCGGCCACCATCGCCTTCACGAAGGCTTCGTGACCGGGAACGTCCACCACTCCGTAGCGCACTTCGGGCAAGGCCAGCTCCGCAAAGCCCAGTTCGATCGTGATGCCGCGCTCCTTTTCCTCCTTGAGCCGGTCGGTGTCGGTTCCGGTAAGCTCCCCTACCAGCGCGGTCTTACCGTGGTCGACGTGGCCTGCGGTTCCCAGAACGAGTCGTTTCACCGCCGCTTTCCCCCTACCGATCCCGGAGGGATCCGGGCCGACGTGCGACGGACTCCGGCGAGATCTCGTCGCTTGCGAGCACCTGGGCGAGGAACTCCAGAGATTCCAGTTGGCGTCCGGTGACGTGATGGCTGAGGAACGCGGACAGCACGGAGAGGTGGGCGCGAGCATGGTCGAGTTCGGGTGCCTGGCCGTCGTCCACCGCAAGTCCGAGGAGCCAACCGATATGCCGGCGAGCGACGGGTCCGAGCCTGGGAGAGTCGAGTTCCCTAGAGCACTCCTCGCACCTTATCCCACCCTCGTTGAGGTCGAGCCGACCCACGCCTTCCCCGGGGTCTCTCCCGCACGCCACGCACTCGTCGAGCCTGGGAGCGAAACCGAACGCCGCCACTAACTGCCAGAGTCCGGAGAGCGCGACCACCGCCGCTCGAGCCGCGTCGACGCCCTCGAGGGAGTCGAAGAGCTCCTCCACCAGATCGAAGAGCTCGGGATTCGCCTCCCGTTCGCTGTGGACCGATACGAGCTCGACGATCGCTGCGGCCCCGGCGAAGCTCACCAGATTCCGTCCCAACCCCTCGCGAACGCGGGTGGGCGTGAACTCGCGCAGAGTGTGGAGATCGCGGCCTTCCTTGAAGTAGAATACGAGATTTCCCGACCCGAAAACCGTCGCCGCGTCCCTGCCCTTCCCGGCCCGGGCCCGCGCTCCGTGAGCCATGACCGAGACGGGACCGAGATCGCGTGTGAAGTATTTGAGGACCTTCGAACTGTCTCCGTAGTCGTGGGACCGGAGCAGGATGGCCGGCGAGCTGACCAGGCTCACCTTACCGCCCCTTCAGTTCTCCTTTTCCTTGCGATGAAGGCCAGAACCAGTGCCGCTGCGACGAGCACCGCCGCCCATTCCGCCCGAAATCCTCCGGGTTCCCTAACCGAGATGAGCGCCAGGGAGGAGAGTCCGGGGCTCTCAGCCCGGTAGCGTCGATAAGTGCTGCCTTCCGTAACCTCGCTGCGACCGACGAACGGCAGCCCGTCAGCGCCCACTCCGGGCGAGGGTTCGCGAATCAGCAGCTCCACCCACCCCTCTCCCGCCCCCAAAGGAAAGACGGGAAGGTCTTCGCTCAGATGGTACTGCACGATCAAGAGTCGATCACCCGGAATCACCGGGCCGGATAGGTGGAGCACGTCGTCCTGCCGATACACCGCGCTCGCCTCCGCGCCGCGGTGACCTACCTCGAAACCCTCGGTTCCGGCTGGGAGGGGATGGCTCCACACCGGCCCGTCCTCCACCGAGACCCAGGTCCGCTCGCTCTTGTTGTGCAGCGATATCAGGTCGGTGACTCGCCAGCCCTCGGCCATCGGTTCGAGGAAGAGCGTGCGTCCCTCGATTTCCAGCGGGAGATAGGAGCTCCCGGGCGGAGCGTCGAACCTCCCGGGGGCGCCGCCGGTCTCGTCGTCGTCTGCCTGCGCGGGCTCGGCGAGCTGGAGCGTGTCGAACACCTGGACCTGATAGCTATCCGGGACGCTCTCGCCGGTGAAGGCTTCGCCGTAGTAGAGCACCCCGTGGTGAGTGACGGTCGCGAAGAAGACGTCATCCGCGTTCCGGGACAGGTCCAGCTCCAGGACGAATCCCCCGTCCACGCCGATAGACGCCGAATCCGTTTCGGCGCCACCCGACGGTGCGACCCGGTGGAGCACGACCGTTCCCGAGTCCAGCGGTTCGTCGCCCCGGAGCGCCCTCCCCGTCAGATGGGTGGGTGGGGGTTCCTGGGTCGATCCGGGCCCCGCGAACGCCAGAGCGAGCGGGAAAAGGACCCAGCTCGGCTTCACAGCTTGAAGCGGCCGAAGTCCTGCGGGTCGAGCGAACGGAGGTGGTCCTTGAGCTCCTTAGCCTGCATGACCGATCCCTGGGCAGGGTCGTCCAAGTCGCCCTCTCCTGGTGTGGGCAGCTCGATGGCCATGGCCTGCAGCAGCCCTTCTTCGACGAGAATGCTGGCTCCGGCGCGCAAGGCGAGGGCGATCGAATCCGAGGGCCGGGCATCTATTGAAACGAGCTCTCCGGCCTTCTCCACCACGAGCTCTGCGAAGTAGGTGCTCTCCTCCACCCTGCTCACCACCACTCTGAGCAGCGTGCCGCCCATGCCGGTCAAGAGCGAGCAGGTCAGGTCGTGAGTCAGCGGGCGGGTGTGGGGGACCTTGGCGAGCTGGGTGGCTATGGCCTTGGCCTCGCTGGGCCCAATCCAGATGGGGAGGACCCGCGCACCTCCACGTTCGCGAAGAATCACGACCGGCATGCGGTTCGTGCGATCGAGTCCCAGACTGTAGACCTTGACTTCGGCGAGCACGGTCGAGTTCCTTTCGGCTGCGGGGAAATCGGGATCGGGAAATACCCGCATGAGGCCTCCGGGGTTCGTGCGGGCGCCCTGCCCGTTCGCGGTTCGCTTATCGGGGCCGGAGAGAAGGTGCGGTCAGCCGTCCAGCCTGTCCTGCAAGAGGTCCACGCGATCGATGCGCTCCCAAGGAAAGTGTCCTTCCCCCAAACTCGCCGGTTCCCTGCCGAAATGACCGTAGACGGCGGTGGGTCGATAGATCGGTCTCTGGAGGCTTAGCTCGCGGATGATGCCCCGGGGCGTGAAGTCGAAAACGTTCTTCACCGCCTCGGCTATGGTCGCGTCGGTAAGTCCGTGGTTGGCGGTGCCGAAGGTGTCGATCCGAATCGACACGGGATCGACCACGCCGATCGCGTAGGCGAGCTGTATCTCGCAGCGCTCGGCGAGCCCGGCGGCCACAACGTTCTTCGCGGCCCAGCGGGCGGCGTAGGCCGCCGAACGATCCACCTTGGTGGGATCCTTTCCGGAGAAGGCGCCGCCCCCGTGTCGGGCCATGCCCCCGTAGGTGTCGACGATGATCTTGCGCCCGGTGAGTCCGGCATCGCCGGCGGGTCCCCCGGTCACGAAGCGGCCGGTCGGGTTAAGGTGGAGCTTGGGGCCGTGCTCGAGCAGGTGTTCGGGGATCGCGCGTCGGATGACCTCGTGCTCGAGGGCCTCGCGAACCTCCCGCTGACCCGTGTCGGGGTCGTGCTGGGCGCTGAGAACCACGGCCGCCACCGCCTGCGGTTTACCGTCGACGTACTCGACGGTGACCTGGCCTTTTCCATCGGGCCTCAGCCACGGCACCCTTCCTGCCACGCGCGCGTCGTCGAGTTCGCGCATTAGCCGGTGGGCGAGCTGTATCGGACTCGGCATCAGCTCGCGAGTCTCGTTCGCTGCGTATCCGAACATCATTCCCTGATCGCCGGCGCCGCCGCCGCGCACTCCGCCCACGCCGTCCGTAGCGTCTGCGAGTTCCCCGCCTCCGCCTCCGCCTCCCCAGATGTCGTCGGATTGCGGAACCAGTCGCATCATCAACGAGCAGTCGTCCGCGTCCATGCCCACCTCCGCGGAGCGGTAGCCGATATCGCGGACCACGCCCCGAATCAGCTCTTCCAGGCGGAGCTCCTTGACGGTTCCCGATCCCCACTCGCCGACCACGGCGATCCAGCCGGTGGCGACCATCGTCTCGACGGCGCTGCGCACATGCGGGTCCTCCTGCAGGAGAGAGTCCAGAACGGCGTCCGAAATCTGGTCCGCGACCTTGTCCGGGTGCCCGCGGCTGACGGATTCTGAGGTGAAGAGCGAAGTATGCAAGGGTCAGAGGCTGAGGTTCGAGGACGATTGGTCCCGATGCATGAAGAGCGAGAGGTCCGCGGCGCTTCCGATGCCGTCGGCCAGAGTACGGACTACCTCTCGGGCCGTCGGAGCCTTCAGCGCCTGGCGCGCCGTGCTGCGCGCCGTGGTGATGTCGATGTCGCGGATGAACTTCTTGATCTCCGGCAGATACGGCCAGGCCATCGACAGAGTGAAGATGTCGAGACCGAGCAGCAGGAAGGCTCCAAGGGGATTCTGGGCCAGTTCACCGCACACGCTGACCTCTATACCCGCCGCCCGACCCGCACGTGCCACGAGTTGCAGTTGGCTCAGAACGGCCGGGTGGAAGGGCTCGTAGCGATGGGTCAGCCTGGTGTTGGTGCGGTCGACGGCGAGTGTGTACTGGACGAGGTCGTTCGTGCCGAGCGAGAAGAAGTCGGCGTGCGAAGCGAGATGAGCGGTCTCCAGCGCGGCGGCCGGCGTCTCGATCATGACGCCGAGCTTGTAGCCTCTGTTGTAAGGGATGCCTTCGGCGTCGAGGCGCTCCTCCTCCTCCTTGAGCATCTCGCGCACGCGCAGGATCTCCTCTATCTCGTTCACGAAAGGGAGCATGGGGCGGACGTCGCCGTGGACCGTCGCCCTGAGGATGGCCCGCAACTGCGGACGGAAGAGCTCGGGTTCGTCGAGGCAGACTCGGATGGCTCTCCATCCGAGAAAGGGATTCTCCTCCTGAGGCATGTGCAGGAACATGGGAAACTTGTCGCCGCCCAGGTCGAAGGTGCGGATGCAGACGACCTGATTCGAGAAGACGCGAGCCACCGCCCGGTAGGCCCGGAACTGCTCCTCCTCGCCCGGCATCACGCTCCTCCCCACCGCGAGGAATTCCGTACGGAAGAGGCCGACCCCGACGCCGCCGTGCTCGCGAGCGGGCCCCGCGTCGTCCGGCAGGTCGAGATTGGCGCGCAGCTCGACGTGCTGTCCGTCCCTGGTCACGGACTCCAGGCCGGCGATGGCCTCGATCTCGCCTTCCCAGGCGCGCAGCCGGTCTCGACGGGCGATGAAGCTGTTGCGCTGGACTTTGTCGGGGTCGAAGACGACGCGGCCGGCGCGGCCGTCCACGACCGCCTCCCGGGAGCTCCGGGATCGGCGCACCGCATCCGGAACCCCCACTACCGCCGGGATGGCGAGCGAGCGAGCCAGCATCACCCAGTGCGCGCTGCGGGTGCCCTGTTCGGTGACGATGCCCGAGACGACCCCCGGCCTCCACGCCACGACCAGGCTGGGAGAGAGATTCCTGGCGAGCACCACGACCCCTTCCGATTCCGGCGAGGCCACCTCGGCCAGGTCGCGCCTGCCCAGGAGCTTGCCCAGCACCCGGCTCATCACGTCCTGCAGGTCGTTCAGGCGGTCGAGGATCATAGGGTGATCCTTGCGGCTCCACAGGTTTTGAAGCTCCAGCATCCGCCACTGGAACGCCCGCTCGGCGCTGAGGCGGTTCTGTGCGATGTAGAGGACCGTGCCGTCGACCACCTGCGGGTCGTCGAGCATCAGGATCTGCGGGTCGAAGATGCGGGCCTCGACCTCTCCGACTCTCTCCTCGGTGCGGTCGCGCAGAGTGCGCAGGCTTTCCTTCGCCCACGCCCTCGCTGCGGCGAAGCGGGCGATCTCCTTGCGGGCCTGGTCGGGAGGAACCGTCGAGTGCGGCACCGTGGGTACCTGCCAGGCGAGCTCGAAGATCGGGCCGGAGACGATTCCCTCGGAGGCCGCGATCCCGTCCAGGACGATCGACATCAGAGCTCGGAGAATCCGCCGGCTATGAGGGCGACCACCGAGTCCACCGCCTCCTTCGCGTCCGTTCCGCTGGCCGAGACGTCCAGGGTGGTCCCCCGCTCCGCGGCGAGCGTCAACAGCCCGAGGATGCTCTTCGCATCGGCCGTCGCCGAGCCGCTGCTGATCGTCACTTGAGACGAATAGGCGCCGGCGATCTTCACGAGCTCGGCGGCGGGACGCGCGTGCATGCCGGTGGAGAGAGCCCATTTGCGCAGGAGCAGGTGCCCGAAGTTGAAGACGACGAGGAAAATCGCCAGGGTAGCCG